>JAATGX010000286.1 GCA_015688915.1 Desulfuromonadales bacterium | reverse complement strand
TGGGCCTTGGTGTCACCTGAGAAGGGGAATTGCCCCCCAGAGGCCGGCAGATATCAGAAAATCGAGCTGAGAAAGAGCATAAAAACAGGAATCAAACGACCGCGAACAACGTAACAACTGCAAAAAAACGATTGGTAGCTCAAATAGGCATCAAATTGGGCTAAAATTCAACGACCTGCTAGGTAACGTGTGGGATTCGACCGGCGCGGCCGATTTCGAGTTCATTGCCGAACCGCAGATAACCTACTTTGCCGTCGAAAAGAATCTGTCTGAAAAGCTCCGTTCGCTCGCTTCGGCGCGGGGAGTGTCGGCGGATACGCTTCTCAACATATGGGTTCAGGAAAGATTGGTGAGTGAAAAAAGGTCGGTTTCTTTTTGATCTGTGCAATTCATAGACATGGTTTCAATAACTATTGTTCAGAAAAACCGTAGGCAGTCTACTGTCCCTTTCAAGAGATTCCCCGCTGGCTCCGCCGTGCGGGGTTTTTTATTGCCGGACGTGTCTGTAATGGGGTTTGACAGCCGCTCTCCGGCTCATGTAATATAACTTTTCTGAATTTATCCGAAAGGATGTATCAATGACCCACGGCATCACCAAAGGCATCATCCTGGCGGGGGGAGCCGGCAGCCGTCTCTTCCCCCTGACCCTGGTGGCCAGCAAGCAACTCCAGCCGGTCTACGACAAGCCGATGATCTACTATCCCCTGGCAACGCTGATGGCGGCCGGAATCCGGGACATTCTGCTCATCTCCACCCCCCACGATACGCCGCGCTTCCAGGCACTGCTGGGTGACGGCTCCCGATGGGGCATCAAGCTCTCCTACAAGGTGCAGCCTGAACCCAAGGGGATCGCCCAGGCCTTCCTGGTGGGGGAGGAGTTCATTGACCGTCGGCCGGTGGCCCTGATCCTGGGGGACAACATCTTCTACGGCAAAATGAACCTGGACCGGATTGTTGAAGATTTCCGGGCCGGATCGCGTATCTTCGGGTATCAGGTCAACGATCCGGAACGCTACGGCGTCGTGGAGTTCGATGCCACCGGCAGGGTGCTCAGCATCGAGGAAAAGCCGAAACAGCCCAAATCGCACTACGCCGTGCCCGGTCTCTACCTGTATGACGGCGATGTGGTCGACATTGCCAAATCCATTGCGCCGTCGCCCCGCGGCGAACTGGAGATCACCGATGTCAACCTGGAGTATCTACGGCGCGGCGAATTAACGGTGGAACGGTTGGGACGGGGGATCGCCTGGCTGGATACCGGCACCCACAAGAGCCTGCTGGAGGCCAGCATCTTTATCGAAACCATTGAATCGCGCCAGGGGCTCAAGATCGCCTGCCTCGAGGAGATCGCCCTGCGTCGCGGTTTTATCGATTGCGCCCGGATGTTGCAGGTGATCGACATGACGCCCGTTTCCTCGTATCGCGAGTATCTTCTGAGGGTATACAACGAGACGGAGCTGTGCGGCCCCTAGCGAGTCATAACAAATCTTTATGGAATCATTCAAAAAATACGGTTTCATTATACTGATCGCCGGTGGTATCCTCGCGGCCCTGATCTTCTATTCGCTCAATGTTCCCCGCAGCCGGGAGGCCAATTTCATCGAACGCGGCCTCATGACCGCCTTCGCACCACTTTTGAAGCCAGCGGCACAAGTGAGCGGCTTCTTTGAGGATGCTTGGGACGGTTACATCAGCCTGTTGGATGAACATCGTGAAAACCTGAGGCTGCGTGAGGAGATCCGAGGCCTCAACGCTCGGATTGCGGCGGGCAACGAGGCGTTACAGGCCAATGAACGCCTGACGCGTCTGCTGGACATGAAGGGCGCGGTCAAGGCACCCACCCTGGCGGCTTCCGTGGTGGGAGAGGACATGTCTTCATGGTTCCGCACCATGGTTATCGACCAGGGGAGCTCCAGCGGTATCCGCGAGGGAATGGCGGTAATCGCCGCCGATGGCGTGGCCGGCCAGATCGTCAAGGTGGCTCCGGCCACCTCGCGGGTTCTTTTGATGACCGATCATGCCAGCGGGATCGCCGCCGTCATCCAGCGTTCCCGTGCCCGCGGTGTGGTCAAGGGCAAGGGTGAGGGGCTGTGCGCCCTGGAGTTCACCACCCGCGAAGAGGATGTCAAGGTCGGCGACGTGGTGATCTCTTCCGGTATCGGCGGTATCTTCCCGAAGGGTCTCCCCATCGGGGAGGTGACCATGGTCAAACGGGGCGACTACGGCATCTTTCAGACCGTGACCATCCGGCCCGCCGTGAATTTCGCCCACCTGGAAGAGGTGCTGGTCGTGCTGCGGGGTGGGTATGAATAAGCCGACACTGGTGTTTGCCTGTGCCGTGCTGTCGGCCGTGATCCTCCAGGTTGCGGTGCTGCCGGTTCACATCGCTACCCCGTTCAAACCGGATCTGCTGCTGATCATTGTGGTCTACATGGCGTTGCGCGGCACCTTCGAGGTCGGCACCCCCCTGGCATGGTTGCTGGGGCTGCTCAAGGACGTCTTCAGCGGGCTTTATCTCGGATTGAACGCCTTCACCTTTCTGCTCATCTTCCTGGTCATCAAGAATGTCGCCGACCGGCTCTATGCCGAGAGCGGTTTTCTGTTCGTCGTTACCGTAGCCGTGGCTACCATGGCATCCGTTGCCGGTAGCCTGCTGCTGGTTCTCATGCTCACCCAAACGCCCGGCATTGCCTACTCGATCACCTCCGGGCTCATCCCCCATGTCCTGACAAACGCCTTTGCCGCCTCATTGGTGGCCCTGCTGCCCGGTTTCAGCCGCGGACACGAGACCGTATGAAAGAACAGCGATTCATTCGCGAGAACATGGAGTCGAAGCACAGGATCCTGTTGCTCTCGTTTGTCGTTGGTGCGCTCTTTTTCGTGCTGGTGCTGAGGTTGTGGCACCTGCAGATCCTCAACGTGGACGATTACCGCAGCATGTCGGAAAACAACCGCCTCCGTTTCGTTCCGGAGGCGGCCTCGCGCGGAGCGATCATGGACCGCAGCGGGACCGTCCTGGTCAGCAACCGTCCTTCCTTCAGTCTGGCCGTGGTTCCCCAGGAGGTGAAGGACCGGGATGCGCTCCTGGACCAGCTCGTCTCCCTTTTGGGGCTTGACCGGGCCGAACTGGCCGAGCGTTGGGAAAAGGGCAAAGGGAGGGCCAGGTACTATCCCGTGGTCCTGGCGTCCAACATCACCCGCGACCAGGTGGAGATCGTGGAGGAGAACCGGCTGCACCTGCCGGGGATCGAGATCGAGATGAAGCCGGTCAGGGAGTATGCCGGCGGGAAACTGGCGGCACACCTGCTGGGGTACATCGGCGAGGTGTCCGAGGATGAACTCGATCACAAGGGGTACGAGGAGTACAACCCCGGCGACTATATCGGCAAGAACGGGATCGAGCGGAGCTGGGAAAAGGACCTGCACGGCAGCGACGGCGGCCGCCAGTTGGAGGTGGACGCCCGCGGCCGGGTTTTGCGGACCATTTCCGAAGCCTATCCCACGGTCGGAAACAGCGTGGTGCTTACCATTGACGCCAATCTGCAAAAACAGGCGGAACAGGCCTTTGGCGATCAGGCGGGTGCGGCCGTGGCCATGGACGTGAACACCGGCGAGGTCCTGGCATTCGTCAGCAATCCCGGGTTCGACCCGGCGCTGTTCAGTGGCAAGCTGCCGGCCGATATCTGGAAGGAATATCTGGAGGACAAGCGTCATCCCCTGGAGAACAAGGCCCTGACCGGCCAATATCCGCCCGGATCGACCTTCAAGATCATTACCGCCCTGGCCGGCCTGGAGAATGGCAAGATCGATGAGAACACCACGGTCACCTGCAACGGCTCCTATGACCTGGGCAGTTCGACCTTCAATTGCTGGAACCGGCGTGGCCACGGTGTAACCAACCTGAAAAAATCCCTGCGTGAATCCTGCGATGTTTACTACTACCAGCTCGGCGAACACCTGGGGGTGGACGCCATTGCCGCCACGGCGAAGAAGTTCCTTCTGGGCGCTCCCCTGGGGATCGGCCTGCTTCACGAAAAGGGGGGGCTGATTCCCACCGCGGACTGGAAACAGAAGCGTTTCGGTAAACGCTGGTACCATGGCGAGACCCTGCCGGTGGCCATCGGGCAGGGGTACGTGTTGATGACGCCGATCCAGATGGCGTCCATGATCGCAACCGTGGCCAACGAGGGTAACGTGTTCCGCCCCCACCTGGTCAAACGCATCGTCGACAGCGACGGCAAGACGCTGAAGGAATTCCAGCCGGAGCTTCTGGGCACAACCGGTATTTCGGCGGATAAATTCAAACTGGTCAAACAGGGGCTGTTCGCCGTGGTCAACGAGCCGGGCGGGACCGGCGGCATGGCACGGCTCCACGACGTGCGCGTGGCCGGGAAAACCGGTTCTTCCCAGGTGGTCAAGCTGCGCAACAGCAAGATGGCGACACCCTGGCAATTCCGCGACCATGCCCTGTTCGTGGCTTTTGCCCCTTATGAAAAGCCGGAGATCGCCATTGCCGTGGTGGTGGAGCATGGCGAGCACGGCGGGTCGGCGGCGGCCCCCATTGTCGGGCGAATGCTGCGAGCCTGGTTCGATGGCAAGAAACCGAAAAGGGAAGCGGTCCGGACGAAGACCGGCGGGGATAAAGAGGATAACGGGGATGCGGCGCCTGCCGACAAAGAGCCGGCCGTGAAGGGAGATGCTCAGGATGATTGACCGCCGGCTGCTGACGAATATCGACTGGATGCTGGTCGGGCTGGTGCTGTCCGTCAGTATTCTGGGCATCCTCAATATCTACAGCGCAACCACCCCGTACCGGGTGATTGGGGCGCCCTACTACATCAAGCAGTTCAACTGGATGCTGTGCGGCATGTTCATCGCCCTGGTGGTGTGCAGTGTCGATTATCACATCCTGGAGGACCTCTCCTACTGGCTGTACGGTCTGCTGTTTCTGCTGCTGCTGGCGGTGCTGATCATCGGGAGGCGTTCCATGGGGGCCACCCGCTGGCTTCACCTGGGGTTTTTCACTGTCCAGCCGTCGGAGCTGATGAAGATTGTGATCATTGTCACCTTTGCCCGCTACTTCACGAATTTCCAGGTTGTGGGCGGACTGTCGGTGAAGGACGTGCTCTTTCCTCTGGGAATATTGGCCGTGCCGGTGTTGCTGATCATGAAGCAACCCGATCAGGGCACGGCCATCCTGGTCATTCTGATCGCTGTTTCCATGGCCGCGTACGTAGGGCTGCGCTGGTCGACGGTGGCGACCTTTGCCCTGGTCACCATTCCGGTGGCCTGGCTGGGATGGACCGAACTGCTGCGCCCGTACCAGAAGAACCGCATCCTCGATTTCCTCGACCCGGAACGCTCCCGCCTGGGGAGCGGCTATCACATCATCCAGAGCAAGATCGCCGTGGGTTCGGGCGGTATCTTCGGCAAGGGGTACGTGAAGGGGACCCAGTCCCAACTCCGTTTTCTGCCGGAACAGCACACCGACTTCGCCTTTTCGGTGTTTGCCGAGGAATGGGGCTTTATCGGCTGCCTGGTGTTGATCGTCATCTACCTGTCGCTGGTACTGTGGGGGCTGAACATTGCCCGGCGCTGCAACGACCGGTTCGGCGGTCTTCTGGCCATGGGGGTGACCGCCATGCTCTTCTGGCATATCATTATCAACATGGGGATGGTGCTCGGCATATTCCCGGTGGTTGGCGTGCCGCTGCCGTTCTTTTCCTATGGCGGCACCTCCATGATCACCTCCATGGTGGGGATCGGCATTCTCCAGAATATCAGCATGCGGCGCTTTATGTTCTGAGGTGTGAGGTCCGCAGAACAGAGCGAATCCGGGAAGGCGGGATGTGTCATGCATGAGGCGCTTTTCTACTCGAAACAGCCCGATGGTTCCGTCGTATGTGCGTTGTGCCGGCATGGCTGCCGGATCGCACCGGGCAAACGCGGCATCTGCCATGTGCGCGAGAACCGTGACGGCACGCTCTTCTCTCTGGTCTACGGCCGGGTGGTGGCCGAGCATGCCGATCCCGTTGAAAAGAAACCGCTCTTCCATGTTCTGCCCGTTTCGACC
>JAATGX010000085.1 GCA_015688915.1 Desulfuromonadales bacterium | reverse complement strand
GGCACGGTGCAGGCCGACATCCTCAAGGAGGATCAGGGGCAGAACACCTGCATCTTCTCCACCGAATTCGCCCTGAAGATGATGGGCGACATCCAGCAGTACTTCATCGACAAACAGGTAAGGAACTACTACTCGGTCTCCATCAGCGGCTACCACATCGCCGAGGCGGGCGCCAACCCCATCTCCCAGTTGGCCTTCACCCTGTCCAACGGCTTCACCTACGTGGAATACTACCTGTCCCGGGGGATGCACATCGACGACTTCGCCCCCAACCTCTCCTACTTCTTCAGTAACGGCCTGGACCCGGAATATACGGTCATCGGCCGGGTGGCCCGGCGCATCTGGGCCGTTGTCATGAAGGAGAAGTACGGGGCCAGCGACCGGAGCCAGAAGCTGAAATACCACATCCAGACCTCGGGCCGCTCGCTGCACGCCCAGGAGATGGATTTCAACGATATCCGCACCACCCTGCAGGCGCTGATGGCCTTGTACGACAACTGCAACTCGCTCCACACCAACGCCTACGACGAGGCGGTCACCACCCCCAGCGAGGAGTCGGTGCGCCGGGCCATGGCGGTGCAGTTGATCATCTCCCGCGAGCTGGGGCTGAACAAGAACGAGAACCCGCTGCAAGGGGCCTTCATCATCGAGGAGCTGACCGACCTGCTGGAAGAGGCCGTACTGTGCGAGTTCGAACGCATCGACCAGCGGGGCGGCGTGCTGGGGGCCATGGAGACCCAGTACCAGAGATCGAAGATCCAGGACGAGTCCATGCTGTACGAGCACAAGAAGCACAACGGCGAGTTGCCGATCATCGGGGTCAACACCTTTCTCAACCCCAGGGCCGACGAAGAGGGGTTCAACGTCCCGGGCGAGCTGGCCCGCGCCACCAGGGAGGAGAAGGAACAGCAGATCGCCAACCTGCGGGCCTTCCAGGAGCGGAATCAGGACCTGGCGCCGGCGGCGCTGCAACGCCTCCAGGAGGTGGCCGTGGCGGGCGGCAACGTCTTTGCCGAATTGATGGAGACGGTCAGGTACGCCTCGTTGGGGCAGATCAGCCATGCGCTGTACGAGGTGGGCGGGCAGTACCGAAGGAATATGTAGAAGCTGAAGAGCAAATCCCCCCTGCCCCCCTCGTAAAGGGGGGATTCCAGTCTCCCCCTTTAAGCGAGGGGGACTGAGGGGGATTTGCCGTTGAAAATTTCCCTTTACGAATGGGTGGAGATTGGTACACTCATACCGCATCCGCTCGCCAGACACTTTTTCCGTAAAGGAGTTGTGCCATGCCCCAGCCCACGAAGACATCCTTTTACCAGACCCTGCCACTGGGCAACGATGCCGAACTGCGCCGCCGCTTCATGGTGCTGGACGAACCGTTGCAGGGAAATTTCCGCTTCGGCCTGCTGCTGGAACTGCTGGACGAGGTGGCGGAACAGACGGCCTTGTCGTATGTGAACCGTTTTCACCCCGACGCCCGGGTCGTAACCGCGGCCATCGACAATATATTCGTACGCCATGCCGTGGATGGGACCAGGGATCTGATCTTCCAGGCCCGCATCAACCAGGTGGGGCGCTCGTCGGGGGAGGTGGGGATCCGCGTGGAACAACCGGGGGACCCGGCCAACCACATCGCTTCCTGCTACTTCACCATGGTGGCCCGTTCCGGCACGGGAGACGATGCGGTCGGCGTACCGCTGCCGCCCCTGGAGTACATCGACGAGGTCGAACAGAGACGGGCGGAGAAGGCGGTGGAACGCCGCGAAGAGTACAAGCAGCAGCAGGCGGCCCTGCTGGAGCCCCCCAGCCGGGATGAATTCCTAACCCTGGCCTCGCTCCACAAGGCCCAGGAAGACGCCGGTTTTTCCGGGTTGCTGGCTGGCCACTTGGTGGCCGACGCCTGGGAGCGCACGTACCCGGACAAGGAATACAACCCGAAGATGGTTTTTGGCGGTTACCTGATCCGGCGGGCCTACGAGCTTTCCGCCATCTGTTCCGAACTGGCGGCGCCCGGCCGCTCCATCAGCGCCGCCGTCAACCGGATCAACTTCATGCTTCCGGTCCGCCTGGGGGACAAACTCCATTTTACCAGCCGAGTGGTCTACACCACCGGCAGCTTCGTCTGCGTGGAGGCGAACATCGAGCGCATCAGCCGCGACCGCACCAGCAAGTCCCTGTCCAACTCGTGCCTGTTCACCTTCGTGAATGTGGACGACGACCTGAACCACTGCCCGGTCCCGCCGGTCTACCCCACGACCTATGCCGAGGATATCCGCTATCTCGCCGCGATGCGCAGCTTCCAGTCCATCGTGAACCATCACGCCATCATCTAAGAGGAAACATCCCATCATCCTCAAAAACCGGGAGACACCCATGATCACCGCAACGGAAGCGAAACAGCGCATCTCGAACATGCAGGCCATGCTCAGGGACAAAGGGCTCGACGGCGCCCTGTTCATCTTTGCCGTCACCCCCGCAGGGGGGGAGAAACTCACCCCCCTGCAGGACGACATCGTGTTCCTGTAAGCAGGAGCCGCTGGCGTCGGCCGACACAACAAGGGCATCCATTCGGATGTCCTTTTTTCGTTCCATATATATTATAATGTCGTTATATTATTAGTTGACTTGAACGTAAGCGATATATATGATGCATCTCACATCCATTCACATCCGGGAGGCAAGACATGAAAGACGTCTATATAGTGGAAGCCCTGAGAACACCGTTCGGCTCATTCGGCGGTGTGCTGTCCGACGTTGAGGCGCCGCAACTGGCGGCAACGGTCATGAAAGGCCTCTTGGCCAACTCGGGCCTTGAAGCGGCGGCGGTGGACGAGGTGATCGTCGGCCAGGTGCTCTCCGGCGGCTGTGGTCAAGCCCCTGCCCGGCAGGCCATGCGGGCGGGCGGCATCCCGGACAGCGCCCATGCCATGACCATCAACAAGGTTTGCGGCAGCGGCCTCAAGGCGGTCATGCTGGGGGCCGACAGCATAGCCCTGGGCAACTCGAACGTGGTGATCGCCGGCGGCATGGAGAACATGTCCCTGGCCCCCTATTTTCTCAAGAAGGCCCGCACCGGCTATCGCATGGGCCATGGCGATATTCTAGACCTGCTGATCTACGACGGCCTGCAGGACCCCTACACCGGCCGCCACATGGGAGAGATCGGCGAGGACAGCGCTGCCCGCGGCGGACTGACCAGGGAGGAACAGGACGAGTTCGCGCTCCGCTCCTATCGTCTGGCACAGGAAGCGGTCAAGGGCGGCGTCTTCAACGACGAGATCGTGCCAATCGTCAAGAAAGGCAGGAAGGGGGATAAGGTGATCGCCACCGATGAAGAGCCCTTCAAGGGAGACTTCTCCAAGATCCCGCACCTCAGGCCAGCCTTCCGCACGGACGGCACCATTACCGCCGGCAACGCATCCACCATCAACGACGGCGCGGCCCTGTTGCTCATGACCGACGGGGACGGCCTCCGCAAACACGGGCTCACGGCAAAGGCCCGCATCGTGGCCTCGGCCACCGAGAGCCGCCCCCCGGACAACTTCCCCGAGGCCCCCATCGGCGCCATCGCGAAGGTCTGCACCCGGGCCGGGCTGTCCGTGGATGCAATCGACCTGTTCGAGATCAACGAGGCATTCGCCTCGGTGGCGCTCCTGGCCATCAAGGGGCTGAACCTGCCCCTGGACAAGGTCAACGTCAACGGCGGCGCCTGCGCCCTCGGCCACCCCATCGGAGCCAGCGGCGGCCGTCTGGCGGCCACGGTGATCCGCGAACTGCACAGGCGCACCGCCCGTTACGGGCTGGCGACGCTTTGTATCGGCGGAGGAGAAGCGGTGGCGGTCATATTCGAGCGGGTATGAAACGTCGCTTTTCCGCAATATCTGCGTAAGTCTTCGGGACCGCTTGTGCGGCGTAGCGCTGCTACGCCTCCGCGCAATCCCTCGACAGCCTTGATCTTGCGAAAAATCGACGTTTCAAGAACAACCATTACCGGAGCAGGCATTTCTATCGGAGGTGGATCGATATGATCAAATCAGTTGGCGTCCTCGGCGCGGGACAGATGGGCAACGGCATCGCCCATGCGTTCGCCCAGTTCGGGCACGAGGTTGTACTCTACGACATCGCCGAAGCGCAGTTGGAAAAGGCGGTCACCGCCATCAGGCAGAATTTGGAGCGCCAGGCAAAGAAAGGGGCCATTCCCGAATCCCTGGTGGGCGAAACCGTGGGACGGATCATGACCACAAAAAACATGACCGACCTGGCAAACGTGGAGTTTGCCGTGGAGGCGGTCACCGAGCACGAACCGCTCAAGCTGGACATCTTCCGCAAGCTGGACGCAATCGTGCAGCCCGACGCCATCCTGGCATCCAACACCTCGTCCATCCCCATCACCAAGATCGCCGCCGTGACCAAGCGGCCGGACAAGGTCATCGGCATGCACTTCATGAACCCGGTGCCGGTCATGAAGCTGGTGGAGATCATCCGGGGCCACGCCACCAGCGACGAGACCTTCCGCGTCACCTCCGCCCTCGTGGCCAACCTGGAGAAGGAGATGGCCGTATCCCAGGACTATCCCGGCTTCATCGTCAACCGGGTTCTGATCCCCATGATCAACGAGGCGATCTTTGCCCTGTACGAGGGAATCGCCACGGCCGAGGACATCGACAAGGGGATGAAGCTCGGCACCAACCAGCCCATGGGTCCCCTGACCCTGGCCGACTTCATCGGCCTGGACACGGTGCTGGCCATCGCCAATGTCCTTTACGACGGCTTCAAGGACCCCAAATACCGCCCCTGCCCGCTGTTGGTGAAGATGGTCAACGCCGGGTACATGGGACGGAAGTCCGGGCGGGGATTCTACACCTATTGACCCAAACCCGACCACCCCTAACCCCTCCTGAACCAGGAGGGGGACTATAAAGCTCCCCTCCTTGATAAGGAGGGGCGGGGGGGTGGTTGATTCGTGCATTAATAAAGGAGCCGTTATGGAATTCAAAAACCTTCTGATTGAAACCGCTGACGGCATAGCCACCCTGACCGTCAACCGCCCCCAGAGCCTGAACGCCCTGAACAGCGAGGTGCTGGGTGAACTGGAGTGCGCCCTGTACGAACTGAACCTGGACGACGGCGTCAAGGCGGTGGTGCTGACCGGTGCCGGAGACAAGGCCTTTGTGGCCGGGGCCGACATCAAGGAGATGGCGGAAATGAACGCCTTCGAGGGGCACGCCTTTGCCCTCAAGGGACAGCGGGTGATGCTGCTCATGGAAAAGATGCGGAAGCCGGTCATCGGAGCGGTCAACGGCTATGCCCTGGGGGGCGGCCTGGAACTGGCCCTGGCCTGCGACTTCATCTACGCCTCGGAAAAGGCGCGGTTCGGCTTTCCCGAAGTGACTCTCGGCATCATGCCCGGTTTTGGCGGCACCCAGAACCTGGCCCGGCTGATCGGCCCCGGCAAGGCCAACGAGATGATCTTCACCGGCAGGATGATCGACGCCGCAAAGGCCCTGGCCTGGGGGGTCGCCAACGAGGTCTTCGCACCGGAGGAGTTGATGGGCAAGGCCCTGGAAACCGCCAAGGCCATCGCCCAGGTCGGAACGCTCGGCGTAGCCTACGCCAAGGATGCCATCGCCAATGGCCTGAACATGGGCAAGGAGGACGGTTTCCGCTATGAAGCGTCCCTGTTCGGCGTGCTCTTCGCCACCGGCGACCAGCGGGAGGGAATGGGCGCCTTTGTGGAGAAACGGAAGGCTGCATTCAAGGGTAAATAATCCACATCCGCCACAGAGACACGGAGACACAGAGAACGTCAAAAGCAAAAACAACGGAGATGCACAACGAACCACTTGCATCTCAAACGTGCATGACCCGGGTGTTTCTAACCATTTTTTCTGGTTTTCTCCCGCTTTTCTCCGTGTCTCCGTGTCTCTGTGGCAGATGTTCAACGTTTTATCCAACTTTTGAGGGAGGTGGGACATGAATTTCGAGCTGAGCCAGGACCACAAGGTACTACAATCCGCCGTGCGTGACTTTGTCGAGAAGGAGATCAAGCCGATTGCCCGCAAGATCGACGAGGATCATGCCATCCCCGACCTGCTGGTAAATAAAATGGGCGAGATGGGGCTCCTCGGCAGCTATTTCCCCGAGGAGTATGGCGGGGCCGGTCTCGACATGCTCTCCTACACCATCGTGGTGGAGGAGGTCTCCAAGGCCTGCGGCTCCAGCGGCGTCCTGATCTCGGCGCACACCTCGCTCTGCAGCGGCCCGATCTACACCTTCGGCACCGAAGAGCAGAAAAAAAAGTGGCTCCCTCCCCTGAACTCGGGCGACATCATCGGTTGCTTTCTGCTGACCGAGCCGGACGCCGGCAGCGATGCCGGCGCCATTTCCACCTCCTATACCCGCGACGGCGATGACTTCATCGTCAACGGCTCCAAGATCTTCATCACCAACGGCGGCTACAAGGGAACCGGGGTCCTTTTCGCCACCTCGGACAAGAACCTGAAGCACAAGGGGGTTTCGGCCTTTATCATCGATCTGCAATCCCACGGCGTCGTGATCCTCAAGAACGAGAACAAGATGGGGATTCGCGGCAGCTACACCACCGCCTTTGCCCTCGACAACGTCCGCATCCCGGCGGCCAACCTGCTGGGACAGGAGGGACAGGGCTTCAAGATCGCCATGGATACCCTCAACGGCGGCCGGATCGGCATCGCCTCCCAAGCCCTGGGCATCGCCGAAGGAGCCTTCGAGCGCGCCCTGGCCTATTCCAGGGAACGCAAGCAATTTGGTGCTCCGATCTGCGATCTTCAGGCGATCCAGTTCAAGCTGGCCGACATGTGGGCCAGGATCGAGACCAGCAAATTGATGACCTACAAGGCGGCCTGCCTCAAGGACGCCAAGAAGAGTTACACCATGGAATCGGCCATGTGCAAGATGCTGGCCTCCGAGGCGGCCACCTATGTCACCAGGGAGGCGATCCAGATCCATGGGGGGTACGGATTCATCTGCGATTACGAGGTGGAGCGCATGTACCGCGACGCCAAGATCACCGAGATCTATGAGGGGACCAATGAGGTGCAGCGGGTGGTAATTTCGAAACTGCTGTTGGCGTAAGTAGTCCCCTCCCCCTTGACGGGGGAGGGTTAGGGTGGGGGTGACAATGCCATGTTCGACCCAATTGGCAGCATCCCCCACCCCCTGCCCCCCTCCCGCCAGGGGAGGGGGAATATTCAAACCGAGGCCACTCTATGGAATCCACCCGCGAAATCTACTGGAACATCGGCCACGGCGTGGTGGCCCCAATGTACCTGTTCGCCCTGGTCGCCTTCGGACTGTTTGCCCGGGGGTTTTGGCAGCGGTTTCCGGTGTACCGCCAGGGCAAGCCCCTGAGCCGCCTGGACCGCCTACCGGAGCGGCTTCTTCTGATGATCCGGGGCATGCTGACCCAAAGCAAGGTAGTGCGGGTCGTTGACCCGGGCAGCCTGCACGCCCTGTTCTTCTGGGGTTTCGGTCTCCTGTTCATCGGCACCCTGCTGGTCATGGCCCAGGCCGACTTCACCGACCTGTTCTTCCACTACAGGTTTCTCACGGGTGGCTTCTACAAACTCTTCTCCCTGGTGCTGGACATGGCCGGCCTGGTGGCCCTGCTCATGCTTGGCGGACTCCTGGTACGGCGCTTCCTGGTCAAACCGGAAGGGCTGGAGACGATCCGCGACGACTACGTGGTGCATGGCCTGCTGTTCGCCATCCTGTTGACCGGTTTTGTGGTCGAGGGGCTGCGCATGGCGGCCACGGAGATCGGCGTCAACCCGAGCCTGGCCCGGTTCTCTCCGGTCGGCGGGATGTTCGGCCAACTCTTCGTTGGCATGTCGTCCGACGATCTTTCCCTGACCCACAAATTCCTCTGGTGGCTGCACTTCTTTCTGGTCATGAGCTTCATCGCCGCCATCCCCTACACCAAGCTGCGCCACATCTTCACCACCTCGGCCAACTACCTGTTCATCGACCTGGGCCCCAAGGGCGCCCTGGCCACCATCAACCTGGAAGACGAAAGCGCCGAACAGTTCGGCGCCGCCCATATAAGCGACCTCACCTGGAAAGACCTCTTCGACGCCGACGCCTGCACCGCCTGCAAACGCTGCCAGGACCGCTGCCCGGCCTGGGCCACGGACAAGCCGCTCTCTCCCATGAAGGTCGTCCAACAGATCGGCGAGGTCGCCCGCGCCACCCCCAAAGCCAACCTGTGCGAAACGGTCACCCAGGATGTACTCTGGTCCTGTACCACCTGCCGCGCCTGCCAGGAGATCTGCCCGGCCAACATCGAACACGTCAACAAGATCCTGGAGATGCGGAGGAACCTGACCCTGATGGAAGGGGCCTTTCCAGGGGACGAGGTGCGCACCGCCATCAACAACCTGGAGGTCAACGCCAACCCCTTTGGCCTGGCCTACGCCGGCCGGGGGGACTGGACCGATGGCCTGGACGTCACCATCATGGAGCAGGACAGCGCAGTGGACATCCTCTACTTTGTCGGCTGTTACGCCTCGTTCGACAAGCGCAACCGGGAGGTGGCCCGGAACTTCATCCGGATCTGCGCCGCCGCCGGCATCAAGGTCGGCATCCTGGGCAAGGAAGAGAAATGCTGCGGCGAACCGGCCCGCAAACTGGGCAACGAATACCTCTACCAGATGCATGCCGCGGAAAACATCGAAACCATCAAGGGGTACAACGTCAAGCGGATCGTCACCACCTGTCCCCACTGCTTCAACACCCTGGCCCGTGACTACCGGGACCTGGGGCTGGATGTAGGGGTGGAGCACTACAGCACCTTTGTCGCCAATCTCCTGACGGAACAGACGCTGAAACTGAGGCCCGAGCCTTTTGAATTCACCTACCACGACTCCTGCTACATCGGCCGCTACAGGGACATCATGGACGAGCCGAGAAACGTCCTGCGTCAGGCCGGCGGCCGGATCACGGAGATGGAGAAGTCCCGGTACGAGAGCTTCTGTTGCAGCGCCGGCGGCGGCCGTATCCTGGCTGAAGAGAAACTCGGCTCGCGCATCAACATAGCCCGGGCCCACATGGCCAGGGAGACCGGCGCGCCGCTCCTGGTATCCAACTGCCCCTTCTGCCTGACCATGTTCGAGGACGGCATCAAGACCGGCGGCTGCGAAGGGGAGCTGGTGGTGCGGGATCTGGCGGAGATCGTGGCGGAGAGGATAACAACGTAAAAAGCGTATTTCTCACAGAGCTCACAGAGTCACGGAGAAAAACGAAACATCTTAAACTGTAACTTCTTTGCTTTTCGATTTTCTCTGTGCCTCTGTGAGCTCTAGCGAACGAAGTGAGCGAGTGAGAGAACAGAATTCAGATGGAGGTTTTTATGAAGATCCTGGTCTGCATCAAACAGGTCCCCGACCTGGAATCCCGTTTCAAGCCCAACACGGCCGGCACGTGGTACGACGAGGCCGACCTGGCCTTCCGCATGAACGAATACGACGAATACGCCGTGGAGCAGGCGGTCCAACTTCGGGAGCAGGTGGGGGACACGGCCGAACTCGCGGTCCTCTCCATCGGCCCGGACCGGGTGGTGGAGGCCATCAAAAAGGCCCTGGCCATGGGGTGTGACAACGCCGTCCATGTGCAGGACCTCCAGGCCGCCACCAGGGACCCCTGGCAGATCGCCGGCATCATCGCCGCCTTTGCCCGGGATAAAGGTTTTGACCTGATCTTCACCGGCATGCAGTCCCAGGACCGGGGCTCGGCCCAGGTGGGGGTCACGGTGGCGGAACTGCTGGGACTGGCCTGCGCCACCACCCTGGTGGGGTTCAGCTTTGACAACGGCACCATCACCGCCAAGCGCGAACTGGAAGGGGGCGTCAAGGGGGTGGTCAAACTCAGCACCCCGGCCCTGGTCACCTGCCAGTTGGGTCTCAACATCCCCCGCTACCCCACCCTGCCCAACATCATGAAGGCCAAGAAAAAGGAGATCACCGTCATCCCGGTCGCGGAGATACTGAAGGAGGAAGCCCTGGCAACCACGGAGAAGTTCTATCCCCCCGCCAAAAAGGGGGGCGGCATGGTGTTGGAAGGAGATATGGGCGACCTGGTGGATAAGGTGATCGGAATACTCAAGGAAAAGACCGCGGTGCTGCGGTAGGAGGCAGATATGAAAGCATTATTGATAGGCGAATACCGGGAAGCCAAACTGCTGGACTCCACCTATGAACTGTTCGGCTTCGCCGCCCAACTGGGGGTGAAGACCGCCCTGTTCCTGGTGGGGAGCGATAGCCAACTTCCGGCGTACAACGGCACGCTCTACCTGGCGGATGCAACGAAATACGGCGAGTACAACCCGGACCTGCACAAGCGGCTGCTCCTTGAGGCCATCGGGAAAGAGAGCCCCGATTATATCGTCTTTGTCCACTCCTCCTACGGCTGGGACCTGGCGCCGCGCATCGCGGCGACCCTGAAGGCGGCCCAAGTGTCGGAGATCGTCGGCCTGACGGAGGAGGGCTTCGAGGTCGGCTGCTGCAACGCCAAGATGCGGCGCAGCGTCAAGCCCGCCTCCCAACGGGCGGTGCTGACCATCCAGGCCGGGGCGTTCCAGCCCGTGCAGCCGGGAGGCCCCCCCCAGGTACACCCCATGACAGCGGAAGGGACAACCACCCTGGAGTTCGTGGGGTATGAGCCGGCTGAGGAAAAAGGTGTGGACCTGGCCCGGGCCGAGGTGATCGTCAGCGCCGGCCGGGGCATCGGCAAGAAGGACAACATTCCGGTCATCGCGGCCCTGGCCAAGGCCTTGGGGGGTGAACTGGGGGCCAGCCGTCCGGTGGTGGATGCGGGCTGGGTGGACCACGGCCACCAGGTGGGCACCACCGGCCAGACCGTCAGCCCGAAACTGTACATGGCCTGCGGCATCTCCGGCGCCATCCAGCACCTGGCCGGCATGAAGAAGTCGGAGTTCATCGTTGCCGTCAACAAGGACAAGGACGCTCCCATCGGCGAGGTGGCCGACGTGCTGGTGGTGGCGGACGTCATGCAGTTCGTGCCGGCTTTGACAGCCAGATTGGCCCGCTGAACGGAAACGATTTCCCCGGAAGGAGGTCGGTCAACAACATGGCGGCCGAGATGAGCCCGTGGGGAAGGGAAGGCGGGGATGGAGAGGGGCTACCCGGGCAAAAAGCCGTACTTGCCGAGCATCCCGCGCAGGTTGCCTTCATCCAGCGGTTTTACCATATAATCGGTGCAATCGCCCTCGATCAAGGCCTCCAGCATATCCTCGGGCGAACCGAGCGATGTGGTCATGATGATGACCGAGCGTGCATCTCCCGTTATGCCTGCTTCCGACTCCAGGGCGCGCATGCGCTTCAAGGCTGCCTGGCCGTCCATTTCCGGCATGACGATATCCAGGAACACCAGGGAAAATGGCGTACCGGCCTGTAACGCCTCTTTGAAACGGTTCAGCCCCTGGAGGCCGTTCCCGGCCGTGGTAACATCTTTAACCCCTTGAATATTGAGCATGACCTCCACTGTTTCGGCAATCATGGCATCATCATCGACAACCAGCGTTTTCTGCCCTCGTTTCATAAACCCTCCCGCACCGTAACAGCGCTTGATGGTAACAACCGTGTGCCTACGCTTGCCTGTGCATATCCATTCGAATATTTGCCGACGTATACCCTATTTCAGCGAAAATGTGAATAAAAATGCTCCGAATTGACACGGCGCAGGGAAGAGAACCAAATCAGGCAAAACACGGTACCATTGTCCATTCCATCACAGAGGGGTAAAATAGAGATAACAGGAGGAAAGGAGGGGGCTTCGATGGACATTCCGAATATTTCGTATGATGCGTTAAAGACGCTTGGCATTACACAGCCTGTAGCGGCAAGCAAACCGGTTGCGCCGATTGCGGCGGAGTCCCGTGCGTCCGACAACCCGACGGGAACAACGGATGGGAAGAAGGGCAAAAACCCTCACCGGCAGGAAGAATGGGTCGATATTTCAAGTTTGGCCAAACTGCTTGCCAAGGGCAGGCCAAACCGCTGACAGCGAGATCGCCCCTTTGGTCCGGACCACGGCGACCACCTCCGCGCCGGCCGTTGACGCTGTATCGACGACTACCCGGTTGCCGGGGTACGCGTGGAGTGGGAAGGGGTCAGCGCGACGTCGCCCATTCCGTCCGGATGGACCGGGCGATGTCTTTACTCACCACGGCCAGCGCCCGGCTGTAGGCCGACACCAATGCCTCGTAGCCCCCGCCTCCATAAGGCTCGCGGACCTGGGAACGCCCCGTCCTCAGGATCACCCCCGTTTGCCGCCGGATGGACCAGAGTGCATCGACGGTCGCGGAATCACCCGTTGATTCGAAGCGCCGAAAATCCACAACCACCCGGTAATCAACCTCGTTTGCAGCGCTTTGGGGATAGGCCCACACCCGGTCCGTACCGAGCAGGCCGGACAGGTCCTCCGCCAGCAGGTGGGGGATTCCGCTCTTCAACGGCTCGGCCCAACGGTGCATCTCCAGGATTTCCACGCGGGAATCGTCAACGCGAACCACGAACTGCGGCCGGTCCACCAATTCGGGCAATGAAATAGGCGCCAGCGCCACTGTCAGCGCAGTGAGGGCGGGATCAGCACCATCGGACTTCACGGTGGAAATCAGGGTATAGAAGTTCACATGGGGTGATCTGGCGCAACCGGCCAAGGAGCAGGCAGCCCAGCACATGACCATTAACGCGGCAAGCCGGCGCCGGGTTTTCATCGTTCATCCTCCTTCTTGCCGCGAATAAGGGATTCCGGGTGGCGCTCCAGATAGTCGCCCAGAATCCGCAGAGATTGGGCGGCGCGCCCCAGTTCCCTCAGGGTGTCCCGAAGATCCTGCTGCAGTGGCGCATCGGCGGACAACGCCTGTTTTGCGCCTCCCAGG
Organism: Desulfuromonadales bacterium; assembly: GCA_015688915.1. GTDB lineage: Bacteria > Desulfobacterota > Desulfuromonadia > Geobacterales > Pseudopelobacteraceae > JACPFJ01. Next base: position 566 of record JAATGX010000085.1, on the reverse strand, counting down.
GTCTTACGCGCATCATCCAGGGTTTTGCGGATATCCTCCAGCATCAGGCGTGTCTCGGGCACAAGCGCCGTGTCCAGATTCTTGAGCAGCCTGTCCGCACTCTTCAGCGTGGCATCGAGCGTCTGGATCGTCTGCCGCGCGTCGCCGGCAAGACCTTCAAGCGGCATCTTCTCGATCTTCTGCACGATCTGCATGAGTCCCGTCTGAAATTGCTCCATACTGCCGGTTACGGTCGGAAACTCCGGCGGGTCTCTACCCCAGTCCATTTTCACCGATGGCTCCTTGGGGAAGAAGTCCAGGGCAACGTAAAGTTGCCCGGTCAGCAGGCTTCCGCTCCTGAGTTCCGCTTGTATGTCCACGGCCCACTGGGCTTTTAAGCATCTCTCCACAAGCCGGAGGGTCGTGTTCGACACCTCTCTAAAAGAAAGAAGGTATGGACATCGTTTCCACCTCAGTAGCCTCAACAGCGCGTACCTGATATTCGCTTGAGCGACGAGTGAACGCAGAACATGGAGGATTTGCACCCGCTTATAAGGATATGTCCGGAGTTGTGTGTTGACCACCAG
>JAATGX010000045.1 GCA_015688915.1 Desulfuromonadales bacterium | reverse complement strand
TCAGGTCGATAACGGTGGTTTCCGGGGTCGCGAGCTTCAGCACGGTGCGCTCGTCCCCCACCTCCAGGAAGCGGCCGTCCCGGATGGCAACCGCGCTTGCTTCAGTGGCGAGCGGATCAAGGGTCGCCAGTTTCCCGTTATGCAGAATCAAGTCAGGTCTGTTCATGTGATTGTCTCCCATAGGGGCGATGGTGCAGCCAGGGGTTGAGTAGCTTCACCAGCACCGGCATGACCACCCAGGTTAGTAGGATTACGATGCCAATGGCGATAAACAATGCCCGCGAGAACGACGGAACGTAGGCAGCCAGCGGGGCCAGCACCTTCGGGACCAGCATGCTGACCGGCCAGACCCCCAGAACGGTTACGACGGCCATCTTCCAGCGGGGCGGGGCGTCCGGCAGATCGTGCGGCAAAAACCAGTACTCCAGCCCGCTTTCGAGGTGATACGTCGGTTCGCTCTCCCGGAACGATTCGGCTTTCTTCAAGAGTTGCCTGCGGATGTCCGATTCTTGCCAGGTGCGCAAATGTTCATAGCTGTCGAACCTGAATATGGTCACATACTCATGGTCTTTACCCACGGGACGAATCACGTTTATCCCCATGTGACCCGGAAATTCGAGGCGTGGCGCCGGAAATTTCCCGGCGCCACCCCCCTAATTCCTCCTCGCATCCCTGCCGGATTCGCCAGGTTACCACCACCGTCACGGGGCTGTTTTCATCCATGGCGTCTTCCATTGCTCAGTGTCCCGCGGCTCCGGCCCTGCTGGCGGGCGCGCCGTGAACCATGGTGTAGGCGTATTCCACCCCCTGGCCGTAGGCGCCGCAGTGTTCTTTCACCGCCGCCATGACGTCGTTGTACGTTTCCTTGTGCGCCCAGTCCCGCTGGTATTCAAGGAGGGTCTGAAGCGCGGTCATGGGTACGGCGCCCGCCTGCTCGACACGCCTCATGGCGGCGTTGTGCGCCGCTGTGCTCGTACCGCCCGAGGCATCTTCCACCGCATAGACTTCGTAGCCCGCCTTCATCGCCTCCAGAGCCGGGAATGCCAGGCATACCTCCGTCCAGAGCGCGGCCATGATGAGTTTCTTGCGGCCCGTGGCGGCCACCGCTTCCACGAACTTGGCGTCTTCCCACGAGTTCATGAAGCTGCGCTCAATGGGGTTCTGAGTGGGGAAGATGTCCAGAAGTTGCGGCCACATGTTGCCGGAGAAGCTTTTGGTTTCAACGGTGGTCAGGATTGTCGGCACCTTGAAGATTTTCGCCGCCTTGGCCAGGAGGATGACGTTGTTGAACAAGGTCTGGCGGTCGATGTTGGCAACGCCGAAGGTCATCTGGGGCTGGAAGTCGATAAAGATGATGGCACTGTTCTGCGGAGTCAGAAGTTCAGTCTTCATGGTGTGTCTCCTTTAAAACAACGAAAATGGTCTTCCATTGTTAAAAAGTACCCACTATTGACTGGATTGCAATAAACTATTTTTTGTTGCCAGGTATGTCTTTTTTGATAGCTTTTTAAGGAACGTGAAGCGATGACATAGTCGCCAATAAGAAAGACCGGCCGTTTCCGGCCGGTCTTTCTTATGTGATACGTTGTGTAGCGTGGGCTTCAGGCGTAGACGGAAAAACCGCCTCCGCTTCCCGCAACGGTCTGCGCCGCGGTCTGGGCGCTTTGGGCAAGCATAGTGGCCATCTGGTCCTGCTGATTGGCCGCCATCTTTATCAACGCGGTCGAGATTCCCTGCTGTGTCTGGGCGCTCTGCATCAGCACCGCCGTACCCGCAATCGAACCGATATCCATACGTCACCTCCTAGTGATAACCATCATCGCAGTAATCCGTCCCTGTTTCAAGTTTTTTCCGTTCAGCTCGGATTTCGGGGGTTCCCCTGGCCACCCATGCCGCCGGCGTCCGGGGCCCGCTGACCGACGCGACCGATCCCGGCGCCCTAGTTCAGGGGCCTGATCAATGCCGTGCGGTCCGATATTCGCTTTGCCGGAAGCGGTTGGTGTGCTAGATTCCGGTCATCATGGAAAAGAACCACGAATACTGGATGCAACGGGCCATCAGCGAGGCGGACAAGGCCCGGGCCAGGGACGAGGTGCCCATCGGCTGCGTCATCGTCCGGGACGGGCGCATCATCGCCCGAGGCCACAACCTGCGCGAATCGAACCAGGACCCGGCGGGCCACGCCGAACTGATCGCCATCAGAAAAGCCGCCCGGAAACTCGGTTCCTGGCGGCTGCTGGACACTACCCTCTACGTGACCCTCGAACCGTGCCTGATGTGCATGGGTGCCGTCATCCTGGCCCGCATCCCCATGGTGGTCTTCGGTTGTTCCGATCCCAAGGGGGGCGCGGCCGGCTCGCTGTACGACCTGTCCGACGATCCCCGTCTCAATCACCGCGTCGAACTGGTCCCCCGTGTCCTGGAAACGGAATGCTCACACCTGTTGAGCGCCTTTTTCAGCGAGCTGCGGCACCGGAAACGCTCCCGGCGCTCTCCGGAACCCGCCTGATCTCCGCGTACTCCTCCGGCGTATTCACGTTGCGGAACGATGCCCCAACCCCCTCGATCGCGCTGATCTCCTCCCAGAGCACCTTCCGCGTTTTGATCCTGTCGAACAGCAGCAGGATGCTCTTGTCCCCCTGTTCCAGGAGCCTTTCCACCTCGCCCAGGCAGGTACGGGCGTAGACCGCGTGGAGCGGCTCCAGGCAGCCCTCCGCGTTGACCGGGACAACGGCGTCCCACTCCCCTTTGATGCCGCACAGGCGGCGCACCAGTTCCGCGTTGAGCGACGGCATGTCGCAGGCCACGACAAGGGCCCGCTCGGTGGTGCTGTTGAGCAACGCGGAATGCAGGCCGGCGATGGAGCCGGAGCCGGGATGGATGTCCGCCACCGTGCGGCAGGGGATAAAGGCGTACTCTTCCGGGGTATTGGTGACAATGACAATGTCGCGGAACAGCGGGGCGAGCGTGCGGTAGACCCGCTCGATCAGCGGCGTATCGCCCATCTTCAGCAGAGCCTTGTTGCTCCCCATGCGGCGGGAGGCGCCTCCGGCCAGGATAATGCCGGTCACCCCATCGATCCTGCCGGCATCCGGGTATTGTTCGATGGCCTCGGCATGGCTGTAGACGGTGAACTTTCCCCCCCGCACATAGCCGACCAGCGCGATGCCGCTCTGGTCGCACAGCCGGACCGCCATATCGGTGGGGGAGGTGCGGGAGGCGATCAACCGCACCCCCAATAGTGTCGCCTTGGCCACCATCTCCGTGGAGATGCGTCCCGAGGTGGCCAGGACCGTCCCGGCCAGGTCGATGCCCCTGAACAAAGCCTCTCCGGCGATACGGTCCAGGGTGTTGTGCCGCCCCAGGTCCTCGGCGTACAGCAGGAGTTCGCCGTTTCGTCCCACGGCCGCCGAATGGATGCCGCCATGGGTGCGGTAATTATCGGCCTGTTTGGCCAGGTCGTCCATGAGGGTGAAGATCTCCGAAGGCTTGACAGGGGGAGACGCGGCCGGCTGCCGGGCGTCCCCGTCAACCTGGGGCATGCTGAAGCTGATACCGGTGCCGCACCCCGAGGTCAGCACCGGTTTCAGCCGCTCCGGCACCTCCCCCTTGATGCGCACATTGGCGGTGCCGAAGTCCTCGCAGACGCTGAACATCTCAAAGTCGGCCAGGCTCCGTACAAACCCCTGCAACCGCAGAAAGCCGGCCACCAGGAACCGCAGGTCGTGGGGCGAGCCTATCAGGGTGGCGATCTCGCGGCCGTTCACCAGGAGTTGCAGCGGGAACTCGGCCACCACGGCGCCGGGCAGTGGCGTCAGGACGCCGTCATTGTGGGAAAAGAATGGTTTTTTTGCAGGTTTCATGACCGATCCCAAGAGAACAAGATAGTGTCATCGTACGGCAAAATCCGCGCAAGCGACACAAAAAAAGGGAGCGCGGAACGCTCCCCTTGTGGTGTGACCATGGCGGTCCGGAAACGATCAGCCGGCCAGGCCGAAGGTCTCGTGCAGCACGCGCACGGCCAGTTCGGTGTATTTCTCGTCAATGGCCACGGCGATCTTGATCTCCGAGGTGGAGATCATCTGGATGTTGATGTTGTTGGCGGCCAGGGCGGAGAACATGCGGGTGGCGACGCCGGCATGGCTGCGCATGCCGAGTCCGACGATGGAAACCTTGCTGATGTTCTCGTCGGCGATGACGTTCTTGGCCTGGATTTCCCGGGCAACCTCGTTGGTGATCAGCAGGGCCTGTTTCAGATCGGCCTTGGTCACGGTGAAGGTGAAATCGGTCAGCCCTTCGGAGCTGACGTTCTGCAGGATCATGTCCACCGAAATGGCGGCATCGGAGAGCGGCGTGAGTATCTTGGCGGCGATGCCCGGTTTGTCCGGAACCCCCATCACGGCGATCTTGGCCTCATTCTTGTCGTAGGCAACCCCTGAAACGAGAATCCCTTCCATATCCTTATCC
>JAATGX010000249.1 GCA_015688915.1 Desulfuromonadales bacterium | reverse complement strand
GGGAGCGAGCTCTTCCGGAACCTGGCGGTGTTTTGCTTCTCTTCCCGTTGTGCGGCGTAGCGCTGCTACGTCTCCGCCGGGAAGATCGCAAAGCCTTACCGGAACCCGAAATATCTCACTCCTTTAATGGACTCCGTTAAGGAGGTTTACTATGCTGATCGCGGTGGCATCAAAAGACGGCAGGGAGATCAACCAGCACTTCGGCCATGCCGAGCGCTTTTTGATCTATGATGTGGTTGATGGCGATGCCAAGTTGGTGGACGAAAAGAAGGTCGAGCGCTATTGCAGCTTCGATCCCGAGAATCCTTTGCGAGGCAATCTCCTGCAGGGTATTGCCGAGGCTCTGGACGGCTGTCGGGCGGTAGTAACCGCCCAGATGGGCGAACATCCCAAAAGTGAACTTGAAAAGCTGGGGGTCGAGCCGTTTGTGACCAACGGGCCGATCAAGTCCACCCTGGTGGAGCTGGCAAAAATTCTCTGAAAATGAAGTGGTTTGTATCTTCACAACGAGGTGATGACCCATGGCTACCGGCTCATTCAACTACTGCAACCTCCCCCCCTGGGTCATTGCCTCTCGCCACTTCAACGACAACCCTCAGCCGCTGGAGATCCAGGGAGTCAAGGAGGCCAACCGGTTTCTGTTCGAAAAACTGGCGGCCATTCCGTCCCAGGAAGAACGCGCCCTGGTTTTCAACGACTTCATGTCGGTGAAGTTCCAACTCCACCATTGGCAGCAACAGGCCACCGATACCGCCCGCAAGAGCATCAGGAACAGCTACCTGCGTTTTCTGCGCGGCTGGATGATGGACTCCAACTCGGTGGAAGGGGCGGTGCTCAAGCGCTGGGTGGAGAGCCGCACGGGGGTCGTGCCGACCTTCCACCGGGCCCGTATTTCGGGCATCCACAGCGAGGCGTATTACGACTACTCCGTGGATGTGATCAAGGGGAGCGCCCGCACCAATGCCATCCAGTCCCAACTCGACCTGCTCTATGAATACTGCCAGTTCGAACTGCCCCGGAAATTTCCCGGTGCGGTGAGCATACGTCTCTATCGCGGCACCTACGACGCCAGCGAGCACGATATCCTGGAGCAGGTCGGTAAACGCGAGCAGATCGTGCGTCTCAACAACCTCGTGTCGTTCACCTCGGACGAGGAGCGGGCCTGGGAGTTCGGTTCCACGGTGTGGGAGGTGCGGGTGCCGCTTTGCAAGATCGTTTTCTACAACGATCTGCTCCCCGGCAGCATCATGAAGGGGGAGGGGGAGTATCTGATCATCGGCGGCGAGTACCGGGTCCGTCAGGTGATGTGCACCGTCTGATTTTCATTCGTGATTGGAAATCGGCATACGGGCCGGTCGCCTACAACAAGGGCGGGGCGGCTGTCCGCCGCCCCGCCCTTCAGAACACTCCATGGCGTGCGCCATTATTTGATGGGGATATGCTGTACGGTCCGCTTTCCGGCGATCTTCGGAATGCTGACCTCCAGCACACCATCCGCGAAGTTGGCCGCCACATGGTCCGTATCAAGGCCTTCCGGCAATCTCAATGTCCTGCTGAATTTCCCGTAGGAACGTTCAAGCCTCAGGTAATCCCTCCGGTCGACCTTTTCCTCGGTCTTTTTCTCACCGGTGATTTCCAGGAGATTCTCTACCAATTTTACCTCGATCTCGTTCTTGGTCAAACCGGGCAGATCAGCCTTGACGACAATCTTGCCTTCATCCTCGAACACGTCCACCGCCGGCGACATGGTCCCCGCTTTGCCGAATTCACCCAGCAATCCCCGGAACGGCATTGTGCCGAAGCCCGCCATCGGCCGATGGAAGATCTCGTTCATCATGCGTTCCATTTCATCCACAAGGGCCGGCAATCGGGTTGTTTCAAGCCAGCTTCCCCTTGTTTCGGGCGCGCCTTCCCCTGTGGTGATCGGCACGTTCCCTTTTTCGCCGATGTCACGTACAGCCTTGAGATGTGTTGCGCTTCTCATGATTCATACACCTCCCTTTGACTTCGTTTTTCCTGACATGTACAAGTATAGCAAATTGAAAACGGATGTCAATATCGACTACGCCGGCCGGGTAACCCCTGAATCCGTGATGCCTCCATGGTCAAGAAGCGGTAATGATCTGCGTTATTCTCTTGAAGCAGATGCGGTTTTTGCGTAGACTTTAGCCATATAGCCGGTTTGTTGATCTATTCACCCGAGAGGATGCCATGAGTATTGCCCAAAAGGTCCTGTCAATTGCTGTGGATGCCCGCCAAGCCTCGTTTGAGATGGCGCGGCTTTCCACGGGCGTCAAAAACGAGATGTTGCTCAAGATGGCTGATGCCCTGGAAAGGGAGACTGCCCACCTGATTGCCGAGAACCGCAGGGATTTGCAGATCGGGGAGCAGAAGGGGCTCTCCGGCGCCATGCTGGACCGGCTGATGCTTGATGAAAAGCGCATTGCCGGTGTGGCCTCGGCCCTGCGTGAAGTGGCGGCCCTGCCCGACCCGGTGGGCGAGGTGACAAAGATGTGGAAACGCCCCAACGACCTGATGGTGGGCAAGATGCGCATCCCCTTGGGGGTGATCGGCATCATCTACGAATCGCGCCCCAACGTGACCGCTGATGCGGCCGCCCTCTGTCTCAAGGCTGGCAACGCCGTGATCCTGCGGGGCGGTTCCGAGGCGATCAACTCCAATCTGGCCATCGCCGGCGTGCTACACGGGGTGATGGCCGGAATGGGCATCCCGACGGCGGCCCTGGCACTGATCCCGTTTGCTGAGCGGGAAGGGGTGCTGGAGATGCTCAAGCAGGAAGAATCCATCGACCTGATCATTCCCCGAGGGGGCGAGAGCCTGATCCGCTTCGTGGTGGAAAACTCGCGTATCCCGGTCATCAAGCACTACAAGGGGGTCTGCCATATCTTCGTGGATGCCACGGCTGACTTCGCAAAGGCGGAGCAGATCATCATCAATTCCAAAACCCAGCGTCCCGGCGTCTGCAACGCCCTGGAGACCTTGCTGATCCATCGGGACGTGGCCCCCACCTTCATTCCCCGCATCGCGGCCACGCTGGAGCGGCTCAAGGTGGAGTTGCGCGGCGACGACGAATTCAGGCGATCCGCCCCCAACGCCCAACCGGCCACGGAAGAGGATTGGCAGGCCGAGTACCTGGAACTGATCCTGGCCTGCCGGGTTGTGGCGGACATGGACGAGGCCATCGCCCACATCAACCGTTACGGTTCTCTGCACACCGAGTCCATCGTCACCAGCGACTACGGCCGGGCCCAGCGCTTCATCCGCGAGGTCAACTCCAGTTGCGTGATGGTCAACGCCTCCACCCGCTTCGCCGACGGCGGCCAGCTCGGCCTGGGGGCCGAGATCGGCATCTCCACCACCAAACTGCACTCCTTCGGGCCCATGGGTCTGGAGGACCTGACCACAACCAAGTTCATCGTGTATGGGGACGGGCAGGTCAGGGAGTAGCGCAGGGCTCATAGTGACCTGAAGCGCCCTGTCGGAGTTGGTGAAAAAAAGTGCCCCGTCGGGATGATCCTGGCGGGGCGCTTTACTTGCAGGGTTCTCGGTTGTTGACACAGCAGTATCACAATAGTATCATTATCTATGCCCAGAAAGCTTCGAGAACTGATCGCGGACTTGAAGAAAGCCGGTTTTGTGGATCGTGGCGGGAAAGGGAGCCACCGCAACTTTACCCATTCCCGCTGTGCCCTGCCGGTCACGATCTCGGGTAAACCGGGCGACGACGCCAAACCCTACCAGGAACGGGCCGTGCGTGACGCCATTGAGGAGAGTGGGAAATGAAGCTGAGCGACAACTATCTCAAGATCGTGCAGTGGTCCGAAGAGGGCGGCTGCTATGTCGGCACCTGTCCCGGACTGATCCGGGGCGGAGTACATGGCGCGGAAGAAGCAGCCGTGTATCGGGAGTTGTGTGGAGCGGTCGAAGAAGCGATTGAGCTGTATCAGGCAGACCACAAGCCTCTGCCCCCGGCGACAGCCAACAAAAACTATTCAGGGCGTTTCGTGCTGCGGGTGGACAGGGAGCTGCACCAGTCGTTGGCAATCCGCGCCATGCAAGAGGGCGAGAGCTTGAACAGCTATTGCCAGAAGATCCTCAAGAAAGCAGCCTGAATGGTTCATCGGACGCTGCGGGTGTATAAAGAGGACGTGAGTCGTAACGCGATATTTACTTGTATTCCCGGATAAAAACTGCCATAGTACGACTAGTTCTGGACGGGCCTTTTTGCCCGTCCTTTTATTTTGAGAGAAATCGAGGACTGTTCACCATGCAGGAACGAATTCGCAACATCGCCATCATCGCCCACGTCGACCACGGCAAGACCACCCTGGTGGACGCCATGCTCAAGCACGCCGGGGTTTACCGGGAAAACGAAGCCATCACCGAGCGGGTCATGGACTCCAACGACCTGGAAAAGGAACGCGGCATCACCATCCTGGCCAAGAACCTCTCCATCCACCACGGCCCCTACAAGATCAACATCGTGGACACCCCCGGCCACGCCGACTTCGGTGGCGAGGTGGAGCGGGTGCTCAAGATGGTGGATTCCGTGCTCCTGCTGGTGGACGCCTTGGACGGCCCCATGCCCCAGACCCGCTTCGTGTTGAAGAAATCCCTCGACCTGGGGCTCAAGCCGATCGTGGTCATCAACAAGGTCGACCGCCCCGGCGCACGCCCCGACGAGGTGTTGAACATGGTCTTCGACCTGTTCTGCGAACTGAACGCCTCGGACGACCAGTTGGATTTCCCGGTGGTCTACACCAGCGCCAAGCTGGGCTACGCCATGCTGGACATGAGCTCCAAGGCCACCACCATGGAGCCGCTTTTCGCGGTGGTGGAAGCCAACGTCCGCCCCCCCAAGGGCGACGCCAACGCTCCCTTCCAGATGCTGATCGCCAACATCGATTACAACGACTATATCGGCCGCATGGCCACCGGCCGTATCTTCAACGGCAAGATCAAGGCCGGTGAGACGGTAGCCATGATCAAGCAGGACGGCACCGTTACCAAGGGGCGTATCTCCAAGCTGCTGGGTTATGAAGGGCTCAAACAGGTGGATATCGCGGAGGCGGGCACCGGCGATATCATCACCGTGGCCGGTTTCGAAGAGGTCAGTATCGGCGAAACCCTGGCGAGCGCCGAAACCCCCATTGCCGTGCCGTATGTTTCCATCGACGAGCCGACGCTGGCCATGAACTTCATCGTGAATACCTCCCCCTTTGCCGGGCGCGAGGGGAAATGGGTCACCTCTCGCAATATCCGCGACCGGCTGACCAAGGAGTTGCGCACCAACGTGTCGCTCAGGGTGGAGGATACCGACTCCCCGGATACCTTCAAGGTCTCGGGCCGTGGCGAACTGCACCTCTCGATTCTGATCGAGAACATGCGCCGCGAAGGGTTCGAACTGGCGGTTTCCAAGCCGGAGGTCATCATCCGCGAGAAGGACGGCGTCAAACAGGAGCCGATGGAATACCTGGTGGTGGATGTGGCCTCCGAGTTCCAGGGAGCCATCATGGAGAAGATGGGACCGCGCAAGGGCGAGATGGTCGCCATGGCCCCCATGGGCGAAATGGTCCGCTTGGAGTTCGTGGTCCCGGCCCGCGGCCTGATCGGTCTGCGGGGCGAGGTGCTGACCGACACCCGCGGCACGGCGGTCATGACCCACACTTTCCACGAATACGCCCCCTACAAGGGTGACATCCCCGGCCGCAAGAACGGCGTGCTGATGGCCATGGAGCATGGCGAGACCACGGCCTACTCCCTGGACGCCCTCCAGCCGCGCGGCATCCTCTTTATCGGGGCCGGCGTCGAGGTCTACGGTGGTATGATCATCGGCCAGCACGCCAAGGATAACGACCTGGACGTCAATCCCTGCAAAGGCAAGAAGCTTACCAACGTGCGCGCATCCGGCACCGACGATGCCATCAAGCTTACCCCGCCGCGCCTCCTGACCCTGGAGCAGGCGTTGGAGTTCATCGACGACGACGAGTTGGTAGAGGTCACGCCCCTCTCGATCCGTCTGCGCAAGAAGGAGTTGGACCCGACCCGGCGCAAGCGGGCCGCGAAATGATGATGCATCCATAATGCGGATGCCGGTATCGCAACGGGGGTGTTGTCGCAGGGCAGCGCCCCCGTTGCGTTTGATTTTCGCCGTACCAGTAAACAGGTGATTTTTCAGATGTGGAATGCTATAGTTTCTTCCCTGAAACGGCATTGATTTCCGTACGGAGGGCGCAGGTCATGACTCAACAGAAAATCTATCTGGTCGGTGCCGGCATCGAGGGGTGGGAAGGTTTCGGTTCCAAGGCGCTGGAGGTCATTGCCCAGTCCGAGATGATGATCGGCCACCAGCGGCACCTGGACATCTTTCCCGATTTCAGCGGCGAAAAGATGCCCCTGGGTGATCTGCCAGAACTGCTGGATTTTCTTAAAACGACGGAAAAACAAGTCGTCGTGCTGGCCACGGGTGATCCCGATTTCTTCGGCATCGCCCGTTTCCTGCTGCGGAACCTCCCCAAGGAACGTATCGAGATATTCGCCAATGTCACCAGCATGCAATACGCCTTTGCCCGTATCAAGGAGCCGTGGGACGACACCATCTTCGTCTCGGTCCACGGGCGGGGCATGCATCCGGCTGTTGACAAGATCGTGGCGGCGGAAAAGATCTGCGTCCTGACCGACAAGGTCAACACCCCGGCCGCCATTGCCGCCGAGCTGATCGACCGGGGGGCAGAGGGGTACGAGGCGTGGCTGTGCGAAGATCTGGGCCTTGACAGTGAGAAGATTACCCGTTGCGACCTGCGCGGTCTGCTGGAGATCACCAGTTCCGATCTCAATATCCTGATCCTGATCAAGACCTATGAACCGAACCTGATCCAGTACCCGCTGATCGGCATCGACGACGACGAGTTCCAGACCTCCAAGAAGCTGATCACCAAGCAGGAGGTGCGGGCAGTCACCCTGGCCAAGCTCCAATTGCAAAACGATCTGGTCATGTGGGATATCGGGGCCGGGAGTTGTTCGGTTGCCATCGAGGCTTCAAACCTGATGCCCAACGGCCGCATCTACGCCGTGGAGCAGAACCCGCAGTGCATCGCCTTCGGCCGTGAAAACCTGGGCAAGTTCGCTGCCCGCAACGTCAAGCTGGTGGAAGGTGAGGCGCCGGAGGTGCTGGATGGTCTGCCTGATCCGGACAGGATCTTCATCGGCGGCTCCGGCGGACAATTGGAAGAGATCATCATTACAGCCGACAGCCGGCTCAAACCGGAGGGGCGCATCGTGCTCAACGCCGTGACCCTGGATACCCTCACCAGGGCCGTGGAGTTCCTGGAAGACCACGGTTTCACCGTTGAGGCCACCTGCGTCAACATTGCCAAGACCCGCAGCCTGACCGAGTACAAGATGTTCGAGGCCCAGAACCCGGTCTACGTGATTGCCGCCTGGAAGGGAAACCAATAGTGGCGACACTGTTTGCTGTCGGAGTGGGCCCTGGCGATCCGGAACTGTTGACCAGGAAGGCCGAACGCGTCCTGCGACACGCGGATGTGGTGCTTGCGCCGGTCTCCAACCCGGTCGAGGCGAGTGTTGCCCTGGAAACGGTGCGGGAGTTTCTGGACGAGGGGCGTCAGGAGATCGTGGTTCACCAGTTTCCCATGACCGCAGACCCGGCCCGTCTGATCCCGGCCTGGAATGAAGCAGCCGCCCTGATCGCCGGACGGATTGCCGCCGGCAAGGATGTGGCCTTCATCACTATCGGCGACCCGCTGTTTTACTCCACCTTCATCTACCTGCTGCGCATCTTCCGTGAGAATTATCCCCATATCCCCGTCGAGGTCATTCCGGGTATTTCCAGTATCAATGCCTCCGCCGCCCAGGCCCTGACTCCGTTGGTCGAGGGGGACGAGCGCATGATCGTCGTGCCCGCCACCGCCGGTATTGACAAGATCAGCGAGGCTCTGGCACGGTACGAGACCGTGGTATTGCTCAAGGTAAAGCCGGTCTTTGCCGACATCCTGGAACTGCTCCGGCAGATGGGGCGGGAGCGGAGCACGGTCTTTGTCGAACGGGTGGGGAGCGCCCGACAGAAGGTGTTGACCGATTTTGCCGAGATTGCCGCCTATTCGCCGGATTATCTCTCGCTGATGATCATCCGCTGAACCTGCCCTCTCGAAAAACACGAAAGCGCCCTTCCGGGAATCCCCGGAAGGGCGCTTTCGTATGATCTGTGTTGGGACGCTCGTGCCGTCTAGGGTGTGGCGGGGACCACCGCGTTGGCCGGAGGCTTGGGAGCCTCAACATCCGGCGCCTCCTTTTTCTCCTTGTCGGGGTCATATTTCAGTAGCGAAATCATCTCATCGAACTGTTTGCCATAGACCTCGGATTCCTGGGTTTCGCGCCGCAACAGATCCTTGCGTTTCAGATCGAGAGTCCGCCTGATCCCTTCGAGAGTTTTGAATTTTACGTTCGTGGTGGCGGAGAGATTGGCATCGGACTCGCTGAAGTCGGGATATTGCAGATTGATCATGGGGTCATAGGACAGGATGCGGCTGCGGAAGTTGGGATATTCCCACAGGATGGTGCCGTTGGCGTCAAGGATCTGGGCGGTCATGATCAGGTAGTTGTACTCGCTGGTCATGGATTTTATGAGGTTGCCGGAGGATATTTTGTCGGTCATTCCCAGGCCGCTGACCACAACGAGCATGACCGCATCCAGGTTGTTCCTGCGGATGTAATCCCGCAATCCATCATTTTTCCAGAAGTATTTGTTGTAGTGGATCGTGGCGTCATCGCGTTTTTCGCGGCGGAAGAGCAGGTTGGCGAAGATCTGCCGGGGGTCGCCGTCCAGCGGAGCAACCGTGTAGAAATTTCCGGTTCCCTTGAGCTTGCGGACGAATTGCAGATCGTAGGTCCGGTTCGTATCGGCGACCAAAGTGATCAACTCATCCTTCTGCGGGTGTCTGATGTCGGAGCCGGCATCGATCATGATGGGCGCAACACCGAGCACCCGCACTTTGTTGGTAAAGTTTTCGACCGGGACATTGAAGTGATTCCGGGCACAGCCAAACACGAGAAACATCAAGGGGAGCACAAACAGCCGTTTCATGACAACCTCCGCATACAGGCCTGACACACCTGGATTTAAGGTCCTATTTATACCAGATGCCTGCCCCGTTTTCCACATAATTTGCCGGAGCACACACCATGCCCGCCCGGCAGCATATTTTATTGACAACCATGGAATTCTTTCGTATTCTCAACAGCATACAACCTGCTTATCGAGAGTGGTGGAGGGAAAGGCCCTGTGAAACCACAGCAACCGGCCATGGCGGCGTCAGGTGCTAATTCCTGCCGAAAGGCAAAGATGAGGGGTGCGCTGTTGCCGTTGTGTTTCAGCCCCTTTTCATCGTTTTTATGAAGAAGGGGCTTTTTCATGTCCGCCGGCAATGTCACCGAACAATCCATAACCTTCGAGAGCGGCATCAAGCTGGATAGCGGACGCATCCTGGCACCGATCACGCTTGCTTACGAAACATACGGCACCCTCAACGAATCCGCCTCGAACGACATCATGGTCGAACATGCCTGGCCCGCCGACGCGCACCTGGCCGGCAAGCGTCGAGAAGAGGACACCAAGCCGGGTTGGTGGGATGCCATCGTCGGTCCCGGTAGGCTTCTGGATACCGACCGCTGGTTCGTGATATGCTCCAACGTGATCGGC
>JAATGX010000174.1 GCA_015688915.1 Desulfuromonadales bacterium | reverse complement strand
TACCCGCGAGAGGGCGGCCCTGAAACGCGCCATGCCGGCTGACGCGGCCTTTTTGATGAAATCGTCGCTGAGGCTGATGGAAGCCCACTCGTCCGGCTTGGCCTTCCTGAGTTGCTCCGATACGGACGGCTGCCCGTCCACCGCCTCCATGTCAAAACCAGCCTCCAGCGGAACATTGATGATGGCGCCGCCAAGAAGCGTTTCGGCGGCAGCCAGCTCTTCCCCGTTTAGGGGCCGCAGGGTGCCGTCATTTTCGCGGCGGCCCACGGTGGTGCCGATCACGGTCATGCCCAGCCGCCGGGCCTCCTCCACCATGCCGTTGGCATAGCCGCGCCCGAAGAGTTCGCCCACCAGCACCAGCACGTCACCCGCCTTGTAGCCCGCTTTATCCGGCAATCCCTGCATCGGTCTGTACTCAGTCATCCAAACCTCCCCGAAAAGCTGAAAATTCAGGAGTCAGAATAAAATGCTGTCTTCCGTCTCCTGAATTGTGAATTATGACCCCCGATTCTTACCACGAACCACTCCGCAATGTGAACAGAAAAAGCGCGGACCGGAGCGCGTGACAAGGCCCGTGATTCATGCTATCGTGCAGTAAATTCACCCAGGAGCCGAATGACACGTGAACAACGACCTTATCCTTCTCGGCCACGGCAGCGGCGGGCGTCTCTCCCACCAGTTGCTGGACGAACTGATCATCCCCGCCCTTAGCGGGATCGCACAGGCGGCCCAGAACGATTCCGCCCTCCTGGACCAGGTCGCGGGCCAACTGGCCTACACCACCGATTCGTTCGTGGTGGATCCGATCTTCTTCCCCGGCGGCACCATCGGCAGCCTGGCGGTGCACGGCACGGTCAACGACCTGGCCATGATGGGGGCGCGGCCGCTCTATCTCAGCGTCGGGCTGATCATCGAAGAAAGCTTCGGCAAGGCGGACCTGGGGACCATCCTGGCCGACATGCGCCGGGCCGCGGATGCGGCCGGAGTGCGGATCGTCACCGGCGACACCAAGGTCGTGCCCCGGGGCAAGGCCGACAAGATCTTCATCACCACCTCCGGCATCGGCGTTATCGAGCATAACCTCCAGATCCACGGCGCCAATGCCCGGCCGGGCGACAAGGTCATTCTCAGCGGCACGGCCGGGGACCACGGCATCGCCGTCATGATCGGCCGCGAGGGAATCAACGTGGGGAGCGATGTCCGCAGCGACTCGGCCGCGCTGAACGGGCTGGTGGCCGAGATCATCGCCTGTGCCGGCGACCGGCTGCATGTCCTGCGCGACCCGACCCGGGGCGGGATCGCCACTACCGTCAAAGAGATCGCCCAGCAGTCCGGCGTGGCCGTCACCCTGCGCGAGGAGGCGCTCCCGGTCAATCCGGCGGTGCGGGGGGTCTGTTCGATCCTCGGGCTCGACCCGCTCTTCGTGGCCAACGAGGGCAAGCTGCTGGCGTTCGTGGCGCCGGATGCGGCCGAACAGCTGCTGGCGACCATGCGGCGGCATCCGCTCGGAGAACACGCGGCCATCATCGGCCAGGTGGAAGCGGCCCCGTCCGGCAGGGTCAGCATGGAAACCACCGTCGGCGGCACACGGGCCGTGGAGATGCTGGCCGGCGAGCAACTGCCGAGGATCTGTTAAAGATTACGTTCAACATCTGCCACGGAGACACGGAGAACAGCGGGAAAACAAAAGAAAATCGGATTTGCAATCCAGGGTTTATTCAGCCTTTCCTTGTGCCTTCGTGGCTTTGTGTGAGATAAACCCGAAGAGAATTTCCATGCCGTTCTCCCGATTTTCTCTGTGTCTCCGTGTCTCTGTGGCAGGTGTGAGGTTTTATAAAGGCATGCCAAAGGAAAAACCGCCCATAACCCCTGCCGTCCGCCTGCTGCGGGCGGAAAAGGTCCCCTTCACTGACCACCTCTACGCCTACGAGGAAAAAGGAGGTACGGCCGTCTCGGCCCGCGAACTGGGCGTTGACGAGCATTGCGTGATCAAGACCCTGGTCATGGAGGATGAGAACCGTACCCCCCTGATTATCCTGATGCACGGCGACATGCAGGTCTCCACCAGGGAACTGGCTCGTGCCATCGGCGTAAGGCAGGTCACCCCCTGCGCACCGGAGACGGCCCAGAGGCACACCGGCTACATGGTTGGCGGCACCTCACCCTTCGGCACGCGAAAAAGCATGCCGGTCTACATGGAAGCGAGCATCACCGGGCTGGAGAAAATCTACATCAACGGCGGAAAACGGGGTTACCTGGTGGAGATTGTGCCATCGGATCTCATCAGGGTGTTGCAGCCGGTAACGGTAACGGTCGGGATACGTCAGGAAAGGAACAATACATGATCCGCAAGGCACAGATAGGCGATGTCAAGGAGATCCAGAAGCTGCTCACCCATTTCGCCGGCAAGGGGGACATGCTCTCCCGCTCGTTGTCGGAATTGTACGAATCGATCCGCGATTTTTACGTGGCAAAGGATGATGAAACCCTGCTCGGCACGGCAGCCCTGCACATGGTCTGGGAAGACCTGGCCGAGGTGCGCTCGGTGGCGGTGGCCGAGAATGCAGGCCGTAAGGGGATCGGCAGCCTGCTGGTTCAGGCCTGCATTGACGAGGCCAGGGAAATTGGCTTGAAACGCCTTTTCTGCCTGACCTACAAGCCGGATTTTTTCGCCAAGCACGGCTTCCGGCTGGTGGACAAATCAGAACTCCCCCACAAGGTGTGGGGCGACTGCATCAAGTGCGTCAAGTTCCCGGACTGTGACGAAAACGCCATGATTCTCGACCTGTAACGCGGAGGGGCCGGCAGCAATGCCGGCCTTTTTTAATCTTACTCGAATAACGATCATGTCGTTTTCCCGCATACCGTTTGTCCCGGAAGGACCCTGCGCAATGCGAAAGAAGCTGCTACCCATCGCCATAAGCCTGGCCATCATGCTCCTGTTTCTCCTCCAGGCGGCGGGAGTGTTCCGGTCCCGGCTGACGGAGCAACTGGACCTGTGGCTCTACGACCTGCGCCTGGCCGCCACCATGCCCCGGCAGATCGACAACCGGATCGTGATCGTGGACATCGACGAAAAATCCCTCGCGGAAATAGGTCGGTGGCCCTGGAGCAGAAACCACATCGCCCGGATGGTCGACAACCTGTTCGACCGCTACAAGGCGGCCATCGTAGGCTTCGACGTGGTGTTCGCCGAGCCGGACCACAGTTCGGGGCTTCCGGTACTGGAACGATTCGCCGAGGGAGAGCTGCGGGACAGCACCGAATACAAGCGGGCCCTGGCAAAACTCCGCTCCCGGCTCGACTACGACGCAGTCCTGGCCTCCAGCCTGCAAAAAGGCCCGGTTATCCTGGGGTATTTTTTTACCGAGGATGAAGGGGGTGTAACGGGGCGTGCGGCGGGGGCGCTTCCCCGGCCCACGTTTACGAAGGGCTCCCTGCGGGCGCCCGGCACCTCCTTTGAAAGCCATAACGGTTACGGTGCCAACATCGCCCTGTTGCAGGATCATGCCGCGGCGGCCGGGCATTTCAATCCGGCAATCGACATCGACGGCGTGGCGCGTCGTGTTCCGGTCCTGATCGAGCACAAGGGGAACTATTACGAGGCGCTCTCCATTGCCATGGTCAGGGCGCTGTTCGGTTTCCCCGACATCAAGCCGTTCATCCCGGGCAGCGGCAATGGGTACGGCCGGATGGAAGCACTTTCCGTGGGTGACATGAACATACCGGTGGACGGCAACGCCACCGCCCTGATCCCGTACCGGGGCCGCCAGGGAAGCTTTCCCTATGTTTCGGCGGCCGACGTGATCCAGGGTCGCGTCAAACCGGAACTGCTGGATGGCGCCATAGTTCTGGTGGGGACAACCGCTTCCGGGCTGATGGACCTGCGGGCCACCCCGGTTTCCCCGGTGTACGCCGGGGTCGAGATCCATGCGAACATGATCGCCGGCATTCTCGATCAGAACATCCGCACCACGCCCCCCTATGCCATGGCGGCCGAACTGGTCACGCTTCTCGTCTCCGGCCTGCTGCTCTCGTTTCTCTTGCCCAGGCTCAACATGGTCAGTTCCGTAGGTGTGAGCGGCGGGATGCTTGCGATCATCATCCTGCTGAACCTGCACCTGTGGAATCGCGGGCTCGTTTTGCCCCTGGCCTCTTCCGTCCTCATGATCCCGGTCATCTACATCTTTCACACCTCGTTCGGCTTTCTGATGGAATCCAGGTCACGGCGCCAGATCACCGGGCTGTTCGGGCAGTACGTGCCACCCGAGATCGTCCGGGAGATGAGCATGGACCCGTCCAGGTTCACCATGGAGGCGGACAGCCGGGAAATGACCGTGCTTTTCTCCGATGTCCGCAATTTTACGACCATCTCCGAAGGGCTCGAACCGAAGCAGCTCGCCCAGATGATGAACGAATACATGACCCCCATGACCCGCATCATCTACGAAACCAGGGGTACCGTGGACAAATATATCGGCGACGCCATCATGGCGTTCTGGGGCGCGCCCATGCCGGACCCGAATCATGCCCGGCATGCCCTGACCGCCGCATTGAACATGCAATACGAGCTGGAGCGTCTGCGTCCGCAGTTTGTCGCCAGGGGCTGGCCCGAGATCCATATCGGCATCGGCATCAACACGGGCGAAATGAGGGTCGGGAACATGGGATCCAGCTTCAGGATGGCCTATACGGCCCTGGGAGACGCCGTAAACCTGGGGGCGCGGCTGGAAGGGATAACAAAGCAGTATGGCGTCGGCATCGTGGTCGGCGAGAACACCCGGGGGGCGGTGGAGGGGATATGCTTCAGGGAGCTTGACCTGGTCAGGGTCAAGGGAAAGAACAAACCGGTGGCCATATTCCAGCCGCTCGGCCCGGAGGCCGGCATGGAGGACAGCGTTCGGGCCGAGGCCGGACTCTTTCATGAATTCCTGCCCGAGTACCGGAACCAACACTGGGAAAAGGCCGCCCTGCTGCTGGACCGATTGCGGCGCCTGACGCCCGGGGAGCGGCTCTATGCCCTCTATGCGGAAAGGATCGAGTACTTTCGCCGGAACCCGCCACCGGCGGATTGGGATGGCGTCTTCATCTTCGAGACCAAGTAGGGGCGGCGCCTGCTTTGCCCAACCGGGGCCATGGAGCCCAATTAGTTTACCGTAATAAAGATTTACTTTTCATGCTGCCATGATATATGTAGGCCATTCTTTAATACACAGGGGACCCCTTGTCATGCGGAATATGATGACCCTATGTCTTTTGGCCCTGCTCACCATGGTGCTGCCGCTCCACGCGGCGGAAGACGGCGTTCCCCGCTTCGACATCGCCCGCTACAGCGTGGAGGGGAGCACGCTGCTCCCCCCGCAGGAGATAGCCGCCCTCCTGGACACATTCACCGGCAAGGACAAGGATTTCGGGGATGTGCAACAGGCCCTGGAGGCGCTGGAAGCCGCCTACCGCAAAAAGGGCTACAACGCGGTCGCCGTCACCCTTCCCGAACAGGAGCTGGACCAGGGGACTGTGCGGTTCAGGGTCATCGAGGCAAAAATCCGGGAATTCGCAGTGGAGGGAAACACCTTCCATTCAAGGGAAAATATCCTCGACGCCTTCCCCTCCCTGAGGATCGGGACGACCCCCAAGGTAGCCGACCTGTCCAAAGAGCTGTTCGTATCCAACGAGAACCCCTCCAAAAAGGTGACGCTCCAGATGGTGAGCGGCGAGAACGAGGACGACGTCACCGCCTCGCTCAAGGTCACGGACCAACGCCCCTGGAACGTGGGGCTCATGGGGGACAACACCGGCACCGGCCAGACCGGCGACTACCGCGTGAGCCTGCTGCTCCAGCATAATAACCTCTTCGACCTGGACCACAGCCTGACCCTGGTCTACAACACCTCGCCGGACAATATGGACAAGGTCAACATCGTCAGCATGGCCTACCGCATACCCATCTATCAGCTCGGCGACTCCCTGGAGCTGACCGCGGGCTATTCCGACGTTGATGCCGGGGCGGTCGCGTTCAACAGCTTCAACCTCCTGGTCAGCGGCAAGGGCGTGGTCGCGGGCATCAGGTACAACCACAACCTGCAACGCGTCGGGGACTACCAGCACAAACTGTCCCTGGGGCTGGACTACAAGGACTTCGAGAACAGCCTCACCCTCCAGGGGATGGAACTGGGCAACAACGTCGTCGTCCACCCCCTGAGCCTGACCTACTCGGGCACCATGGGGCTGGAGAAAGGCGAACTGGGCATCTACCTGTCCGTCTCCCACAACGAACCCTGGGGCTCCAAGGGGCAACGAGGCGACTTCGAAAGGGTCAGCGCCGGCGCCAACCCCGCCTATACCATCCTCCGCTTCGGTGCCAACCTCGGCTATGCCCTCCCCGGCGACTGGCAGGCCAAGGTGATGTTCAACGGACAGTACAGCGACGACATCCTGGTGCCCGGAGAACAGTTCGGTCTGGGCGGCGCAGGCTCGGTCAGGGGCTTCTCCGAGAGGGAGACTGCCGGCGACTGCGGCTTTGCCGGCAACCTGGAGGTCTACTCCCCCAACCTCGCACCCCTGCTGAACCTGCCCGGTATCCAGGCCAGGCTGCTCGGCTTCTATGACGCCGGCACCGCCTTCCCCGCCGCCGGGGCATCGTCCGGCACCCCGGACTACACCATCGCCAGCATCGGCACCGGTGTGCGTCTCGGCTGGTCCACGAACTTCTCCTTTGCCTTCGACTGGGGGTATGTGGTCGAACCGGGTGGCGGCACCAAACGGGGTGACTCGGCGGTTCACTTCAGGACCATATTGATGTACTGAGGCTGCCAAACCCATTGGGATAACACTGCCGTTTACAGAATTATCGTTTGAGGGGTAGCGCCATGACAACCACGATGACAAAGAGGCATTCGGGAATCCTTGCAGGGTTGCGGAAAAGAGGCGCCGTAGTTGTCGCCCTCCTGGCTCTGCTCCAGGGCACGGCCCTGGCAAACCCCATGGGGCCCCAGGTGATCAACGGCCAGGCCTCCTTCTCCGCCGTCGGCAACACCCTGTCCGTCACCAACGCCCCCAACACCATCATCAACTGGAACAGCTTCTCCATCAACCCGGGCGAGCTCACCCGCTTCATCCAGCAATCCTCCGCCAGCAGCGTACTCAACCGGGTCACCGGCGGCAACGCCTCGGCCATCTACGGCGCGCTCCAGTCCAACGGCCGGGTCTTCCTCATCAACCAGAACGGCATCCTCTTCGGCCCCGGCGCCCAGGTGGACGTCAACGGCCTGATCGCCTCCACCCTGAACATCAGGAACGAGGACTTCCTGTCCGGCCGGTTCAACTTCTTCGCCGGCGTCAAAACCGCCAGCATCGAAAACCAGGGTAAAATAACCTCCCCCTCCGGCGGCAGCATCTACCTGATAGCGCCGGACATCAAGAACAGCGGCATCATCAGCGCCCCCAACGGCGACATCGTCCTGGCCGCCGGCCATACGGTCAGCCTGGTGGACAGCGGTTATCCCGACATGGCCGCCGTGGTGAGCGCCCCGGAGAACCAAGTGTTGAACCTGGGGCAGATCATCGCCCAGGCCGGGCGGATCGGCATCTACGGCGGCATTATCGCCCAGAAGGGGATCGTCAGCGCTGACAGCGCCGTATCTGAAGGCGGCAGGATTTTCTTCAGGGCCGTCAAAGACATCACTCTGGACAGAGACAGCACCACCACCGCCAGCGGCGCGAAAGGCGGCACGATCGTGGTCCAGTCCACCGAAGGAACCACCCTGGCAGCTGGTAAGATTGAGACCAGGGGGGAGAGCGGCACGGGCGGCAGTGTCAAGCTCCTGGGGCAACAGGTGGGGCTGATCGACCAAGGGGGCGTGGATGTTTCCGGCGCCACCGGCGGCGGCACGGTCCTGATCGGCGGTGACTACCAGGGGGAAAATCCGGATATTCAGAATGCCCGTGCCGCCTATGTGGGCAAGGATACGACCATCAAGGCGGACGCAACCGGGAACGGCGACGGCGGCAAGGTGATCGTCTGGTCCGACGACACCACGCGGGCCTACGGGAGCATCAGCGCCAGAGGTGGAGCCAACGGCGGCAACGGCGGGTTCGTGGAGACATCGGGACACGCCTACCTCGACTTCCAGGGACTGGTGGATACGCGGGCACCACGGGGGAAGGCGGGCACCCTGCTGCTCGACCCGTCGGACATCACCATCGACAATTCGACGGATACCTTAGCCGGCGGGACCCTTGACGGCGGCTATTTTCAAAATGCCACAAGTCCCGCCATCCTCACCTGGAACACTATCAATACGCAATCTGGCAGCCTGGAGATTCGAACCTCCGGCTCCGGCGGCAATGGCGATATCACCATCGCCGGCAGCGGAACAGTGACCGGCCCGAGCACCCTGACGCTGCTCGCCAACCGGAACATCACCATCGGCGATGGGGTTTCCGTGAGCGGCACCGGGAAGGACTTCAACCTGATCGCCGGCTGGAACAACACCGGATGGGCCGTAACGCCAGGCATCGGTGACATTGTCTTGGGCAGCGGCGCCAGCCTTTCCACCACCGGCGCTGTTACCCTCACCGCCGGCAGTACAATCAGTGCGCCGTCGGCCACTATTACCGCCCATACCCTGGATGCCTCCGCTGCGTATGGCATCATGCTCACCGGCAACAACGCGATCGACAGTTTCCACGCCACCAACACCGACAGCGGCGCTATCTACCTGAACAATACGGTGCCACTCACGATCAACGGCATCATCCAGAACGCCACCGGCGATATCACGATCACGACCAGCGGCACTGAAAACGACATCACCGTTAGCAACTCCGACGAAGGAATCGTCTACCACGGCACTGGCGTAGCCGACCTGAAACTGGCGTCAGGTCGCAGCATTTTCATCGAAAACCCGATAACCTCCGATGCCGGAAAGCTCAACGTGACCCTGAACGCCCACGCGGGGACCGGCCATGACACGGACCCCGGCAACGTCGTCATCAAAAGCAACATCACCACCAACGGCGGCGACCTGGTGGTCGGTGGCGGCGCCGACCCGGCCACAACCCCGGCCATCGGCTATGGCACGGATTCTGATGATCAACTGTACGGCATCTACATCGACAACAATGCAACGATTGCCACAGGCGGCGGCACTATCACCATGCACGGCCAGGGGGTCGACAATTCCCCACAGGACGCCGACGGCATCAGTTTCTGGAGCGGCCAGATGCACGCGACCGGAGGCACTATCCTGCTGTCCGGCCAGGCGGGCACTAATCCATCGTCAGCCTCTTCCGGCGTCTATCTCGCCGCCGACATGGTGGATACCACCGGGTCGGGCGCCATTACCATTCAAGGCACCGGCGGCAGCAATACCGCAACCCTCAACAGGGGGGTGTGGATTGCCGGTGAAGTGCAAACGGACAGCGGTGACCTCACCGTCACCGGCACGGGCGGCACTGCTCCGGGCACCGGCAACACCGGGGTATGGGTCGGTTCATACGGCATCCTGCAATCCCTGGCGGGCAACGTCATCGTTACCGGCATTGCCGGGAACGCAAACAGTTACGGGATAAAGAACGACGGCACCATCAGCGGCGCGACCGCCGTCCGCCTCGATGCCGGCAGCGGTGGGTTTTACCAGACCAGCTCCGCGGCCCGGACCGAAACCACCGCTGCCGCCTCACAAGTGGACATCCTGGCCGATACCATCCTTCTCACCGCACCCACGACCATTAGCACCGGGGATGGCGGGACGGTGCACATCGCGCCGACGACGCCGGGGCGGCAGATCCAGGTGGACCCGTACACCGCCGGTCGCGTGTCAGGCAAGCTCGGCCTGCTCGACACGGATCTCACCCAAATAATAGTCACGAACAACGGCGTCATCGACCTCGGTGACGCCGCCACCGGCGACCTGACGATCAACGCTCCGCTCACCCTCGCGGCCGGCCTGAACCTCACCAGCGGCGGGAAGATCGCCATCGCCGGCCCAGTCTCCGGCACTGACATTTCCTATACGGCCAGCAAAATGGACCTGGTGGGAACAACGACCGGCACAAAAAGCGTCACCCTGGCCCCCCTGCCCGCGGGTGCCGTAAACCTCGGCAGCGCGGGCGACAGCGCGGCAGACACCCTGGAACTCTCCGCCAGCGAGCTGAACACCATCCACGCCCCGGTCCTCCTCATCGGCAGCCCTGCCGCCGGCAACATCACCGTCAGCGGGCCCATCGCCCCGGAAAATGCGGCCAGGCTCAGCCTGTTGAGCGGCGGCAGCGTGACCCAGACCATCACCGGCGCAATCACGGCGGCAAACCTCGTGGTACAGGCAGCGAGGGGCATCGGCCTCGACGCCGCCGACAACGCGGTCAACAGTTTCGCCGGAGTCGTCCCCGGTACCGACGCCGTGGCCGGCACTGGATATAACCTGTTGTTCCGCACCACCACCCCCCTGAGCGTCACCATGATCGACGCCACCGGCGACGTGAGGCTGGCCGGCCCGAGCATCGACCTGTGGGGGCCGGTGGCGGGCACCAACGTCCGGTTCGACGCCACCACTCCGGGGACCGGCACCATCATCCTGGGCTCCGCCATCCAGGCCAGCCGGTCAGTGGAGTTCAGGGCGGACAACCTGGTCTTGTCCGGAACCCCGAGTGTCACGGTCAGTAATACGGACATTCAGAACGAAATCCAGATCAGGCCGTTTTCCGCGAACCGTGCGATCACCATCGGCGCCAGTGCTGCCGGCACCCTGAGCGTAACGGACACCAGCGAGGCGACCTTCAGCGCGCCGACCCTGGTGATCGGCAGCGATGCCCATGATGGGGACACCCCTTCCGGCCCGGTGACCGTGGCCGGGGACATCACCCGCTCGCAACGCCTGGGGCTGGTCAGCGGAGGTGCGGTGACGCAGGCTGCCGGGGCGGTTATCTCGGCGGCCACCCTGGGGGTGCTGACCGGCGGTGACGTCACCCTGAACGCCGCCAACTGGGTGCGGAACGTCGCCATCGCCACCACCGCGGGCAACGTGTCGTTCGATTCCACCCTGCCGCTGTCGGTCGTCCAGGTGGTGGGGGGCACGAAAGATCCCCGGATCATCACCGGCGTCTCAACCCCCTCCGGCAGCGTGACCCTGGCCGGCCCCGGCATCAACATCGCCGCGCCGGTGGTAGCGGGGAGCAGCGGCACGGTCGGCCTGATCGCCAACGACGGCGCCATAACCGGCACCGACGCGGGTTACGTGGCCGGCGCCGCGCTCCAGGCGTCTGCCACGAACGGCATCACCCTCCACACCCGGGTCGCCTCCATCACCGGACTTGCCAACACTCTCGCAGGAGACATCACCGTCATCAACAACAACGCCACCGCGCCGGGAGCCCTGACCGCGTCCAACATCGACAACAGCGCCTCCGGCGGCAAGGTGGCCCTGGACAACTACGGGGCCACCACCATCCAGGGGAACGGCGTGCATGCCAATAGCGACATCAGCGTCACCGCCCACAGCCCCCTGACCGTCAACGGCCCGGTCTCGTCCGACGTCGGCAACATCGCCCTGGAGGCCGGGGCCAGCGGCGGGCAGGACGACCTGACCATCAACAGCCCGGTCACCGCGGCCCAAGGCAGTATCAGCCTCAAGGCTGGTAGCGCCATTGCCGGGGACGGCACGGTCAGTGCACCCCACGGCACCGTGAGCAAGACCGCCAACACCAACCAGCCGACAATTGATCAATGCATCAGCACTCCGACCCTGGCGGGATGTTCTGCCGTATTGCCCACGTTGACCACCTGCACCGCTGCGCCGACGACTCCCGGTTGTTCGGTGATACTGCCGAGTTTAACAGCCTGTACGTTCAATCCGGGCCTCATCGGTTGCTCGGCGGTGCTGCCGACCCTGGCGACCTGCACGAGCGCTCCGGCCACGACGGGCTGTTCAGCAGTGTTGCCCACCCTGGCCGCCTGTACTGCAAACCCGACACGGGCCGGCTGCTCGGTGGTGCTGCCGAGTATAGCGGTCTGCACCGCTGCTCCGTTGAGTCCTGGTTGTTCGGTGGTACTGCCCACATCGATCACCCAGCCGGACCAGACCCCGTCACCGGTCCGGCAAACCCTGAATAACCTGATCAATGAAACGAACCCCACAACCACCACCCAATCCCTGGTCACCGCATTCGCGCCGGCCGGTTCCGGCCAGCCCAGCGGCGGACAGCAACAGGGGCAGCAGGACGACAAAAAGAATACTAACGACAACACCTCCAGCAACCAGAACAGTACCCCGGGGAACCAGAATGATACCAACAAGAACAAGCAGTACTGCAATTAAGGGGCTGGCAGTTGCACTGCTGTCGCTCTGCCTGTGCGTCGGCCATGCACTGGGGGGGCAGGCCGTGGGAACGGTGACGCACCTGAGCGGGCCGCTAATGGCGAAGAAGCAGGACGGCGCCACCAGGGCCTTGGGCCGCAACTCCACCGTGGAGGAAGGGGATACCCTGGTCACCGAGAAACGGACCTACGCCAGGATTACATTCATCGACTCCGGCGAGGTCACGCTCCGGCCCGGCACGATATTCAAGGTGGAGCGGTACGCCTATGACGAAAGGGCGCCCAAGGACGACAACGCGGTCATGAGCCTGGTGAAGGGGGGGCTGCGGAGCGTGACCGGCAAGATCGGCCACCGGGGCAACCAGGACGCCTATGAGATGAAGACCCCCGTGGCCACCATCGGCATCCGCGGCACCAACTTTGGCGCCCTCTTCTGCCAGTCGGACTGCGGCAGCGTTCCGATGCCGTCGGGCCAGGCTCCGTCGAACGGCCTGCACGTGGACGTCACCAACGGCAGTATCGTGCTCATCAACCAGGGAGGCTCGCAACTCTTCATGGCGGGGCAGTTCGGATTCACCCCCAGCCCCACGGTGCCGCCGGTGATCCTGCCGCAGAACCCTGGCATCCTGTTCACGCCGCCCCCCTCGTTCTCGAGCGGGCCGGGACAGAGCAACAACGCCCCCCCGGGAGCAGGGCAGCAGGGCGGCGGCACTACCGACTGCATCGTGCGGTAACTCAAAAAACAGAGGGCGGAGTGTGGAAGATCTCCCTTCCCCACTCCGCCCTCATCCCAACCTTTAACCTCCAGCCCCAAGCTAAATATAGTACATGAAGCGGTGATCCTGCTCTTTTTTTATCCCCATCTCCTCCCCCCGCTGACAAAGGGTCTGCAGGGTCATGCCGGAAAAAAGCGTATCAAGGAGCGTGCCGGCCTCCTGCCACACCGTCTGGGTGACACAGTTGCCCTCGAACGGGCATTCCGCCTTGCGCTTGGGCTTCTTGTTCGTCGCGCCGCTGCAATCTGCCAGCAGCACGTCCTGTTCGGTCGCCTTCAGGACCTCCAGCACCGTGATCTCCTCCGGCTTCCTGGCGAGACAGTAACCGCCCTGGGGACCACGCTTGCTCTTGAGAATGCCTGCCCGCTTGAGATTCTGAAAGATCTGCTCCAGGTAGCGGGGGGAAATCTGCTGCCGACGTGAGATATCCTGGATCTGGGCCGGCGTACTGCCGCAATTGTAGGCGATATCGAACAAGGCGCGTAATCCATAGCGGCTCTTGGTTGTCAGGCGCATGTTCTCCTCCGTCACAGCAAATGGTTACCTGTGTGACGATTACTGTAACACACCTATATTGTCAAGAAAATATCCGGGGTAACCGGGCGATTCCCCATGACAGCCATGATGAATTACCAACCGCCTCGCTTGGCATCAGGTCACGGCCCGGGCCACGGTGACAACCGCCACCCCGGCCGCACCGGCACGTTTGAGCACACGGGAACACTCCTCTGCCGTACTGCCGGTAGTCAGCACATCATCCACCAGCAATACCTGTTTGCCTGCCACCAGGACAGGGTTGTCGACGGCAAACGCCCCTTTGACATTATCCCGGCGTTCATGGGCGGCCAGCTCGATCTGCGGCTCGGTCCAGCGGACCCGGCGTAACGCCCGCCGTGCAAGCGGGAGCCGCCACTCCCGTGCCAGCAGGTCCCCCAACAGCACGGCCTGATTGAAGCCGCGGCTCCTCAGGCGCCGGGGATGCAGCGGCACCGGCACGATCAGGTCGGGAGCACGGGACGCGACGAATTCCGACAGGCTTTCCACGGCCAACAGCGCCAGAGGCCGGCGCAGGTGGGTCTTGTTGCGGTACTTGAAGGCGTGGACAAGATCGCGGCAGCGCCCCTCGTAGAGCAGGGCGGCCCGCGCGGCATCGAAGGCGGGCGGGCCGGTCAGGCAGGCTCCGCAGGGATGGTCGTCGCCGCCTCCCTGGAAGGGGATGCCGCAGACCGGGCAGAGCGGATGCCCCACCGCCGGCATCTGCTCCCGGCAGGCGGGGCAGATGTGCAGCGCCCCGGCATCGGGAATGAAGGTGCGGCAGATGTGGCAGAGCGGCGGAAAGAGGAAGTCAAGGAGCGCGGCGAGGAAAGGGGTCATGCCGACTACTTCAGCAGCTTGATGGATTTGATCACGACCGGCTCCACCGGCACATCACCCATGCCCTGGCGAACACCGGTCCTGACCGCCTTGATCCTGTCGACCACGTCCATCCCCTCCACGACCTTGCCGAACACGGCATAGCCGAAGCCGTCGGGATTGGGCCGGTTGAGCATGTCGTTATCGACTACGTTGATGAAAAACTGGGAGGTGGCGCTGTCCGGGGCGCCGGTACGGGCCATGGCAATGGTCCCGCGCTGGTTCTTCAGGCTATTTGCGGCCTCGTTCCTGATGGGCCCGTTGGTCGGCTTCTGAGTGAAGTCGGTGGTGAAGCCGCCCCCCTGAATCATAAAGCCGTTGATGACACGGTGAAAGATCGTGCCGCCGTAAAACCCGCTGGTGACATAGGCCAGGAAATTCTTGACGCTGACGGGCGCCTCCTTCGCGAACAGCTCCAGCTTCACATTGCCCTTGCTGGTTTCCATCAGCACCTGCGGATTCCCGGCCTCGGCAGTGACGGTCATGGCCATGCAGACGACTAGCCCGACCGCGACACACAGTTTTTTCAGCATTTCGCCCTCCTTCTGCGGATAATGATCTGGAGCGGATAGTACGAAAAAAGGGATGGTGCTTCAAGCGAAATCGCCCGGCCATTCTTGCGATTGCCGCCTTAGGCATTTTACTGTAACCTTTCATTCATGTGCCTCGTCTAGTAGACAGAACACATTTTTCAAGGAGGATTACATGAAAACAACGATCAGAACCTTTGCAGCCGCTGCCGCGTTCGTCGCCGTGGCAAGCCTTGCCCCCACCGGCGCATCCGCCTTCGTGGGTAACGACGGAGCGCCCATGGCAGGTCGGCACTTCAAAAAGATGGCGACGGAACTGGGCCTGTCGGCCCAGCAACAGCAGGACATCAAGGCGATCTTTCAGAAGGACCGCCCCCAGTTCCAGCCCCTGGTAAAACAGCTCGTGGCCGAGCGGCGTGCCCTGCGGACACTCATCCACGCCGATACGGTCGATGAGGCCGCCATCAGGGCACAGTCCGCCAAGGTCGCGGCGATTCAAGCCGATCTGGCGGTGCACCGGGCTCTTACGGGCCAACAGGTCCGCAAGCTGCTGACGCCGGAGCAGGTGCAGAAACTGAAGGATTTCCAGGCGAAAATGGATCAGAGACATGACAAGGCCGGCCCTCGCACCATGAAGCACATGGACGGGGAGAAATAGCCTCGAACGTGGACGGTGCGGCCCATGAACCTTCGGACGAACACCTCATCAAAGCCACGCTTGGGGGCGATGATGGGGCGTTCGCCCTGCTCGTGACACGATACAAACGCCGGATCTTTTCCCTGGCGGCCCGTTTCTCGCGGGACAACGATGAACTTGAGGACATCTGCCAGGAGGCCTTCATCAAGGCCTACGAAAACCTGAAGTCGTTTCGTCGCGATGCCCCCTTTGAACACTGGCTTACGCGGATCGCGGTGCGGGCGTGCCATGATGCGGTGCGTGGAAAACGGCATACGTACCGGCACACGTCCCTGGATGAGCAGGCACTGGAGGTGCGGGATCATGCCGCCGAGGCGCGCCAGGAGGCGCGCCAGGCCCGTGAGGTGCTGGCCCGGGCCATGGCGATGCTGAAACCTGACGAGCGGGTCGTCATCACCCTGCTGGAGTTGGAAGAATACACCGTGAACGAAATAGCCGAAATGACCGGATGGAGCACGTCGAACGTGAAGGTTCGGGCCCACAGGGCCAGGCAGGCATTAAAGCGGGTAGTGGAGAAAAGCGATGAGCGCTGACATTGACGAGAGACTGGACAGTTTTTTTGCGGAGGCGCGGGCCGGACGTCCCGACACGTCGGCCCGGGAGATGAACTTCGAAACCAGGGTCATGGCCAGTATACGGGAGCGCCGTGCGGCAGCCGTGTCGTGGTACGCGCTGATCTGGCGAATGGTCCCGGCCTTTGCCGTCATCGCCGCCATCGCGGTGGTATGCAGCATGACCTTCAATCCGGCGCCTTCCAGTGACCTGTTCGCGGCCATCACCACCGGCCAGGACGAGTATATGACCAAGAGCCTCCTGACAGGAGAATGAACATGCCGAAAAACGCCAAGGCAATTGCGGGGATACTGCTTGTTTTCCTACTCGGCGCCGTCAGCGGTTCACTGGTGACGCACGCGGTTTACCGGGCCTGCCGGGAGAAATCCGCCAGCGATGGTCCCCCGGGTGCGCGGGAGGAGCAGATTGTCAAACGTCTTTCCGGGGAACTCAGCCTGGACAGCGGACAGCAGGAACAGGTGCGGGGCATTATCCATGAAACCCACACCGCCATTCGCGAGATGCGCGGACAGATGCGCCCCCGGATTGAAGCCGTGCTCGAACAGGGGCAGACACGGATCAGCGCGGTCCTGAGACCGGAACAGCGTGAAAAATTCGCAAAGATCACGGCCGAGCGCAAAGCCCGTCGGCTCCGGGAAAGACCATCCCCTGAACAGCCCTGAGATACCGCCGTACAAGCGGCATGTCCGGTCAAACCGACGCTTTGCGAATGGGTATCATCGGAACTAGTGCAGTTCCCGGCAACATCGGGCAGGAAGCCTGTTCCCGCGTAGTGCCTCATCAGAATCCGCGGACGCTGCTCCCGGTTCTGATCGTTTCGATGGTGTCCACTCAGCGGTCGTTTCCCGGCAGGCTGTAGTCATCCCCTTCGACACATTCCGACTGTGCCTCAAGAAACGATTTTTCCTGGGGATCCCTGATGATTTCCGTCACTCCGTGGTTGACCGACCAAGCCGCCCCACAGATGCTGCATTCCGTGATGCCTTCATCAAAGCCACCTGAATGCAATGTTATATCCACCTGTTTATGGTTCTTGCAAACGGGACATTTCATGACTATCCTCCTTTCACAACAAAGGATGGGAGTAGGTTTGCCTGATTACAAGTATGGCAAGTAATCGCCCGTTTGCAAACGTGAAACCGTCTGCCGGACCGTTGTGGGCCATTCCGGGAGTTTGCCGCTCGGCCGGCTTTTGATATACTAAGGTCGAAGACGGATGTACAGAAGTATCAACCATGGAGAAACCAATGAAAAGAATCCTGATCTCTCTATCCGCTGCACTGTTCGTCCTGGGCCTCGCTCTGGGGCAAACAGCGTGGGGCGACAGCTATGACGACCAGCCGGGGACCTCTGACCAGCCGGCCGGCGACGCCCTGTTCACTTCCGATGAGTTGCATGACCTGCTTGCTCCCATCGCCCTTTACCCGGATCCGCTGATCGCCCAGATACTGCCCGCCGCGACCTTCATCGACCAGGTGGACGAAGCGGCACGCTACCTCAGGCAGTACGGCAACACCGCGCCGGTCGACGACCGGCCCTGGGATGTGAGCGTCAGGGCGGTGGCCCATTATCCGGACGTACTCTTCATGATGGACCAAAAATACGATTGGACCGTGTCCCTGGGACAGGCGTTCGTCAATCAGCAACAGGATGTGATGGACGCCATCCAGCGCCTGCGGGTCGAGGCGCAAGCGGCCCATAGCCTTGTTTCCACCCCCCAGCAGCAGGTCGTCACGGAAGACGGGGTCGTCAGTATTGTTCCGGCTGTGCCCGATGTGATCTACATCCCCCAATACGACCCCCTGGTGGTGTACGCGGAGCAGCCCTACCCTCCCTCCTACGGTTTCATTACCTTCGGCATCGGATTTACTATCGGCGGCTGGCTCAACAGGGATTGCGACTGGCGCCGGCACCGCGTCTACTACCATGGCTGGCGCGGCGGCGGCTGGATCGGCCGGGCGCGGCCGCACGTGCATGACCGGAACCATATCTACATCAACAACCGCTTCAGCGTCATCAATGTCAACCGCAGGGTGATACAGCACGATACGCACCGTTTCCGAGAAAACATCCGTCAGGGGGTGCAGCGCCGGGGACAGCCCGCACGCCCCGTCCCCAGGATTACCGCACCGCCGCGAGGCACGGGAGAAAGCCATCGCCCCGCGCCCCGGCCGGCCACGGGTGTGACCCAGTCGCCACAACGCCCCGATGCCCGGGGTCGTGAACCCCAGCGGCCCGCTTCGGCAACCACCGGTTATGGCGGCTACGGCACCGGCAGGGATGCCCAAACGTACCGCGAACGGGGTCAGGCCAGCCGCGGAAACATGCGCCAACCCGAGAGCCGGCCCGCACCGCCGGCACGCACCCAAACCATTGCCCCGGCCCAGTCCCCGAGAAACATGGGCGGCAGGCCGACGGCAGCGCCAGCCCGGCAGCAAGCGCCGCGCCAGGCGGCGCCTGCCGGCCGTGGTGGTGGAGGACAGCGGCGCTAGAATATCTCACTGACTTCAGCGGCCGCACATCCACGGTAGCGGCCGTGCCCATGAAAGGAACACAGGTATGACGAAAGATATGCGCAGCATCGTATTCCGCGGCATACAATTATTCGGCATAGCCGCCATGCTGCTGCTTGCGGCTCTCCGGACCGGTGCCTTCGCCGACCAGTCCCCGCCCGCCCAGCGCACCTTTTCCTCCCCGGACGAGGCGCGTCAGGCGTTGATTTCGGCTGTTCAGGCCAAAGACCATGTCGCGCTGAAAGCGATCTTCGGGCCGGTCGCAGCGGAACTTGAACCGGGCGACCCGGTGGAGCAGGCAGCGGAATTCGAACATTTTGCCGGTCATGTGGCCGAAGGGGTGGAGCTTGCCAAAGAAGGGGAGGAGAAGGCCACCCTGCTGATCGGCGGCAAAAAATGGCCCTTTCCCGTGCCGATCGTCAAAAAGGGAGACCGCTGGCTGTTTGACACGGAATCGGGCCGCGAAGAGATCATCAACCGGCGTATCGGGTGCAATGAACTGCTGGCTATCAATGTCTGTAGAGCCTACGTTGAGGCGCAGCGGGAATACTATACCATGCCGGAACCGGACGGTGACCAGATACCCAAGTATGCCCAACGCATGATCAGCACCGACGGCAAAAGGGACGGTCTCTATTGGCCGACTCCGGACGGGGCGAAAGAGAGTCCGTTCGGCCCGCTGGTGTCCAAGGCCAGGGAGGAGGGGTACATGCAACTGCGCGCGGCGGGGGAGAAAGGTCCGCGACCCTTCCGCGGCTACTATTTCCGCATCCTCAAAAAACAGGGCAAGAGCGCTCCCGGCGGGAAGCTGAACTACGTCATCAACGGCAACATGGTGGCCGGCCACGCCCTGGTCGCCTATCCGGCCCGCTGGGGCGTTTCCGGGGTCATGACCTTTATCGTGAACCAGCGCGGACGGGTGTACCAGAAGAACCTGGGGGCGAAGACAGCCGAGATCGTCCGAAAGATGAAGAGATACGATCCCGACCTGACCTGGAAGCTGGTTGAGGAACAGTGACGTTGCGTCCTCATGAGATCTCCCTCCCCGCTGGCCGGGGCGGGGGGATTTTAAATCCCCCTCCTATTTTAGGAGGGGCCAGGGGTGATAAGATGTCAGCTTGAACGCACATTGGAATTAGTCCAACGCCACCACGAAGCTGCCCGGATAACCGTCCCGTTCGAAACCGCCCCTCGCCTCTTCCGCCTTTTTCAGCGAATCATATCTGCCGACCCGCACCCGGAAGAAACGGGTTTTGTTCACCACCGCCTCCTGGATGGTGCCGGTGCCGTAGCGCTGCCGCATCCGGTCCACCATGCGCCTGGCATTGCCGCTCTCCGTGAAGGCGGCCACCTGGATGCCGTAGACGCCGGTATCATAGCTCGCCGGCGGGCGGTAGGCAGCCGTGCCCGAACCGTTGTCGCCGCGATAGCCCAACGCCTCGATGCGCACCGGCGCGGTCCCGGTGTCGGCGATCCCCAACTGCTTTGCCGCCGTGTAGGAGAGGTCGATGATCCGCTCCTTCACGAACGGGCCGCGGTCGTTGATCCGAACGACGACCTCCTTGCCGTTCCTCTTGTTGCGGGCCTTGACGTAAACCCCCAGCGGCAGGGTCTTGTGGGCGGCGGTGAGGGCGTACATATCGTAGATCTCCCCGTTGCTGG
>JAATGX010000038.1 GCA_015688915.1 Desulfuromonadales bacterium | reverse complement strand
TCATGCCGGAGGAGCCCCGCTTCTACAAGTTCCTCCACGGGGCCGAGCTGCTCCGCTTCCACGGCACGCTCGCCGGGCTCTCCGGCGCTGCGCTGGAAAAGCGGATCGGGGAGATGCTCGCCCTCGTCGGATTGGACGAGGCGGGGCGGGACCGGCCCCTTTCCTCCTACTCGAAGGGGATGCTCCAGCGGATTGGCCTCGCCCAGGCCCTCCTCCACGACCCCGACCTCGTGATCCTCGACGAGCCGACGGCGGGCGTCGACCCCCTCGGCGCGCGCGAGATCCGCGAGCTCATCGGGCGGCTGAAGGCGGCGGGGAAGACCGTCCTCTTCTCGACCCACCTCCTCACCGAGGCCGAGGCCCTCGCCGACCGCGTCGCCATCCTCCACCGGGGCCGCAAGCTCCTCGAGGGGACCACCGAGGCCCTCTGCGCCCTGCCTGAAGCGGCGACCTATACCCACTTCCTGAACGGCATCCGCAAGTTCCGCCCCTATACCCTCAAGGAGAACGAGGAACGCCTGCTGACCCGCAAGGACCTGACCGGCATCAACGCCTTCACCAAGCTCTTCGACGAGCTGTCCGCCTCCCTGAAATACCGGATGGAAATGGACGGGGAGGAAAAGGAGTTCACGGGCGAGGAACTGCTCTCCATGCTGCACCACACCTCCCCTGACGTACGCTTCCGGGCCTTCACCACCTTTCTGGAGAAACACGCCGAAAACGGCATCGTTTTTGGTTCGGTCTTCAACAACATGGCCCTGGACCATGGCCAGGAGATGGAGTTGCGCGGCTACACAACGCCGATCCAGCCCACCAACATCGGCAACGAGATCCCGGACGAGGCGGTGGAGCACCTGATGGCCGTGACCGAGGCCAACTACGGGCTGGCCCAGGAGTACTTCCGGCTCAAGGCATCGATGCTGGGGATGGAGCGCATCCGGAACTGCGACGTCTATGCCCCGGTGGCCGAGGTCGAACGAAAATACGCCTTTGACGAGGCCCGGGACATGGTGGTCGCATCCTACAGCGCCTATGATCCGGAGTTCGGCCGCATTGTTGGGGCATTTTTCGACGAGCGGCGGGTTGATGTCATGCCCCGCCCCGGCAAGTCGGGCGGCGCATTTGCCATGGGGGTTTCCCCGGTTGCGCCGCCGTTCCTGCTGCTTAACTACACCGGCACCCTGCGCGACCTGGCCACCATTGCCCACGAGGCCGGACATGGCCTGCACTTTGTCCTGGCCCAGAAACAGTCCATGCTCAACTACCACGCCCCGCTCCCCCTGGCCGAAACCGCCTCGGTCTTCGGCGAGATGCTGCTGACCCGCATGCTGCTGGACAAGGAGAGCGACCCGGCGGTCAGAAAATCGCTGCTGTGCGCCAAGATCGAGGACATCATCGCCACCACCTTCCGCCAGACCGTGCTGACCCGCTTCGAGCTGCGCCTGCACAACGAGCGGCAAAACGGCCTCCTGTCCAACGACCGGGTGGCAGAGATCTGGCTGGAGGAGAACGCCAGACTGTTCGGCGACAGCGTCGAGATGATCCCGGCCTACCGCTGGGGATGGAGCTATATCAGCCACTTCATCCATGCCCGCTTCTACTGCTACTCCTATACGTTTGCCGAACTGCTGGTGCTGGCGCTGTTCCAGAGCTACCGTGAGAAAGGGGAGAGCTTCAAGCCGGGCTACCGCCGACTGCTGGAGTCGGGCGGAGCGCTCTCTCCGGCCAACACGGCGCGCCTGGCCGGGATCGACATCACCGAGAGCGGTTTCTGGCAGAAGGGGTATGATTTCCTGGGTGGTTTGATCGGGGAGTTGAAGGCTACGCTGTAGGTTTTGGATTTCGATGCGGTGCGTTACGCTGAGACGCTGCTTGCTTTCACAATGTAACGGCCCTATAGTTACTGCATTGCCTGCATATTAGTGAGGTGACTGATGGCAACCACACAAGAAATTTTGAATGCGCTGCGTGCGGTCAAGCCGGAATTGAGAACCGTGTTCAAGGTATGCGAAATTGGGGTTTTCGGTTCGGTGATACGCAGGGAACAAAAGGATTCGAGCGACATCGACCTGCTCGTCGATCTTGAGGCAGATGCCGATCTGTTCGACTTGATCGGATTGTCCCAGTTCCTTGAAGAGCGTTTGCATCACCCTGTTGATGTCGTGCCCCGCAACGCATTGCGCC
Organism: Desulfuromonadales bacterium; assembly: GCA_015688915.1. Lineage (GTDB taxonomy): Bacteria > Desulfobacterota > Desulfuromonadia > Geobacterales > Pseudopelobacteraceae > JACPFJ01. The sequence continues at coordinate 2,661 of JAATGX010000038.1, read as the reverse complement.
CGGAACTTCGGGAGCAGGTACTGAGCGAGGTGACCTACCTGTGAGAAACGCCTCGCTGTACATCAAGGATATCCTTGCTGCCATCGAGAGTATCGAAGCATTTATCGGAAATATGGATTTTGAGACGTTCCGCGACGACGACAAAACGCTGAGCGCGGTTATTCGCAAACTGGAAATCATTGGCGAGGCGGTAAAACAGATTCCCGAAGAAATCCGGCAGCAGCGTTCGGAAATTCCCTGGAAGCAGATCGCGGGTATGCGGGATAAGTTGATTCACTTCTATTTCGGGGTTGATGCGCATTTGGTCTGGCAAACCATAAAGAAACGCTTGCCGGAACTCAAGACAGCACTTCAAGTGTACCTCTGAAAAATCCCACGATCAGTCATCCTGCCACGTTCGGCATGAAAACGCGAAGCCCCGCCTCTGGATGGAGGTGGGGCTTTCGTGTGTGCGGCACTGCAAAATGTAATGCCGTAAATTGCTAGCAAACCCTCATATTATCCGGATTTGCGGCATGTTTTGTAGTGCCGACAAAAGCGGGCGAGGTATCACACCAGCCCCTCCAGCGGGCCCCCCTTCTTCCCCAGTTCGTCGATTTTGCGCTCCACAGCCGGATCATCCTCCAGCACCGGCGCATGGAATGGCTTCACGCGGGCGTCGATCACCAGGGCCCCACGGCACCCCCAATGCCTGCCCCGCGTCTCGGCGTTGATGCCGTAGATGTCCGTGGCCGGGTTGGAACGGGTGAAGGCCACCCAGAGGAGGTTGTTCAGGGTGGCGGCGGTGAAGCCGCTGTCGTCGCAGATGACGAGCAGCGGGAAGCCCTCGAAACCGGCCCGCTCGCCGTAGAAGCGGCAGAACTCCTCGATGGCCGCATCGCACTCGCCCCTCCCCTGCCCGGATTTCGGCCCTTGGATCGCCAGCACGCCCGGCAGGCAGACGCTGACCGGGCCGAAACAGGCGGGCAGTTCCAGCCCGGCCGGGGCTTCGGTCGCCAGCGTGCGCCGCACGGGACCGGCACAGGCCACGACTACCTTGGAACCCTGGTTGAGCCCGTCCCCGCTGTAGTCGAGCGTGTCGATGGTGGTGGCGGTCTGGAAGTGCAGGTCGGCGTGCCAGTCGACCCGCTCCAGGCAATGGCCGAGGAAGGCGGGGATGTCGTGGGTATGCAGACCCGGGGCATCCTCCTGGGCCGCGATGAACAGATACTTGGCCAGGGAAAGCTGCCCCTGCCCCAGGATGGCGTTGGCGATGGTCAACAGCTCCTGGGGGTGGCGCTCATGGGCATAGGGGACGTAGCGCTCGCTGGCCATGGCCAGCAACAGCGGATGCACGCCGGCCGCGTCAACAGCGTGGACCTCCTTGACACCGGCCACCACCGAGGGGATGAGCGGTCCGGTCAGCTCGTGGATAAAGGCGCCGAAGCTGGTATCTTCCTGGGGCGGACGGCCGACCGTGGTAAAGGGCCAGATGGCGTCGCGGCGGTGGTACACCGCCTCCACCCGGATGAAGGGGAACTCGTGGGCCAGGCTGTAGTAGCCGAGATGGTCGCCAAAGGGGCCCTCCGGCAGGGTCTTTCCGGGATCGACCACACCGCAGATGCAGAAATCGGCCTCGGCCGAAACCGGCAGATGCCCCGGCAAACGGGTCATGGGGATACGGTGCCCGCCCAGCAGGCCGGCAAAGGAGAGTTCCGGTATCCCTTCCGGCAGCGGCATGACCGCTGCCACGGTCATGGAGGGCGGGCCGCCCACAAAGACGTTCACCCGAAGAGGTTCGCCCCGCTCGATCGCCTCGGCGTGATGGGCGCCGATGCCGCGATGGATCTGGTAGTGCAGCCCGGCCTGCCGGTCCGGCTCGTAGGAGTTGCCGGAGAGCTGCACCCGGTACATCCCCAGGTTGGACTTCCCGAAACCGGGCCGGGCCGGGCTTTCGGTGTAGACCTGCGGCAGGGTGATGAACGCCCCGCCGTCCTTCGGCCAGGAGACGATCTGCGGCAGGGAGGACAGGGCGGTGCGGCACTCCAGCACCGGTGCGGCAGAGGTGGTGCGCGGCAGCAGGTGGAGGGCCGCGAATGGCGCATGGACGGCATCAAGCGGGTGTTTAAACAGCGACAAGGGGTCGAGTTTCAGGGCAACCAGGCGCCGGATATCGGCCAGGGTGTCGCGGAAGATGAAGCGGGTCCGCTCCAGGGTGCCGAACAGGTTGGCCAGCAACGGAAAACCGCATCCGACCGGGTTGGTGAAGAGCAGCACCGGACCACCGGCCCGGTAGACGCGCCGCTGCACGGCGCCCACTTCAAGACGGGGGTCGAGCGGGGTCGGGACCCGCACCAGCATACCGTGACGCTCAAGGTCCGCCACGCATTCCTGTAAATTTCGATAGCCCATCGGCACATAACCCCTGTCAATTAATGTAAAGGTATATCACCACTAACGCCCCCGCCCTGTTCAGCATATCCCTCCTCCTGGTTCAGGAGGGGCCGGGGGTGGTCGGGTGTCAGCGTGAGTGTCTTTCCGAATCAATCCCTGCACAGATCACCGGCAGCGTACAAATGAATGCTTGACACTGGCGGAGATTATCATTGTAATCAGACAATTACGATCCCGGAGGCGTTAACGTCCGTGCCCCGTATCACCCTGTTCAAAAAGATCCTGATC
>JAATGX010000294.1 GCA_015688915.1 Desulfuromonadales bacterium | reverse complement strand
TGAAGGGCAAGGGCAAGGAGCGCTTCCGCGCCACCCAGATCTTCAAGTGGATCTACCAGCAGGATGCCCACTCCTTCGAGGAGATGACCAACATCTCCAAGGCCCTGCGGTTGGAGCTGGCCGAAACGGCCTTTATCGGCAACCTGGGGCCGGAGGCGGTGGAGGAGGGGAGTGACGGCACCCGCAAGTATCTCTTCAACCTGGGAGACGGTACGGGGGTGGAGGCGGTGCTGATCCCCATCGAGGGGCGCAATACGCTCTGCATATCGTCCCAGGCCGGCTGCGCCATGGGGTGCGAGTTCTGTCTGACCGGCACCTTCAAGCTGACCCGCAACCTGACCACGGCCGAGATCGTCAACCAGATCATGGCGGTCAAACGGGATCTCCTCGACAATCCCCCCACCCTTCCGGCAGCGTCGGCAGCCCGTGGCGAAGACTTCGACGACAGCGATGATGGGGACGACGGAAATCCGCCATCGCCCGCCGATATCCGGAACATCGTCATGATGGGCATGGGCGAGCCTCTGCACAACCTGGACAATGTCATCCCGGCCATAAAGATCATGATCGACGGCAACGGCCTGCAACTGTCCAACCGCCGGGTAACGGTCTCCACCTGCGGCCTGGTGCCGGAGATGGCGCGGCTGGGGCGCGAACTGCCGAACGTCAACCTGGCGGTGTCCCTGAACGCCACCACCGACGAGCTGCGCGACCGGATCATGCCGATCAACCGCCGGTACCCGCTCAGGGAGTTGCTCCGGGCCTGCCGGGAGTTCCCGCTCCCGGGCCGGCGCAAGGTCACCTTCGAATACGTCCTGCTGGGGGGCTTGAACGATACCCTGGAGGACGCCAAGCGATTGCTCCGCCTGATCAGCGATATCCCCAACAAGGTGAACCTGATCCCCTTCAACGAACACGAGGGGTGCGGGTTCAAGGCGCCGACCCGGGCCGCGGTGGACGCTTTTCACAAGTACCTGATCGATCGCCATGTGACGGTCATCACCCGGGACAGCCGCGGCGGCGATATCTCGGCGGCCTGCGGGCAGTTGAAGGGACGGTTGCAGAAAGGGTAGGGTGTGGGCGAAAATTCATGTAATAAAAAAAGAGCGGCAATGATGCCGCTCTTTTTGTTTTTCATGTAAGTCCAAGAACCGGCGATGCTACGCCTGGGGCTGCGGCTTGGGCCGCCTGGAGCGGTATTCGATCACCGGGTCCCGACGATCCGCGCTGCGCGACCCGCCAGCCGGCCGGGGGGCCGGTTTGTCCCACGACTTTGCCTGTCCATCCCTGCTTGTTCCCGGCTTGGCTGAACTCCCCCAGGATTTGCCCTGGCTCTTGCCCGCACCCGGTTTGCCGAAGCGTGACGGTCCGCCCGGCTTCCGGGCTCCATTGCCGCTGGAAACCCGGCGCAGCACCGACAGCGGCGCGAGCCCCTCGATGTTCTGCTCGGGCAGTCGCTTGCCGATGAAACGTTCGATCCGCTCCAGGTAGCTCAGCTCCGAGTTCGATACGAAGGAGATGGCGACCCCGGTGGCGCCGGCGCGGCCGGTACGGCCGATGCGGTGGACGTAATCCTCGGCGAAGCGGGGCAGATCGAAGTTGATGACATGGCTGATGCCGTTCACGTCCAGCCCGCGCGCGGCCACGTCCGTGGCCACCAGCAGGCGGATGGCGCCGCGGCGCATCCGTTCGATGGTCTTGTTGCGGGCCATCTGGTTCATGTCGCCATGCAGGGCCGCCGCCTGATGCCCGCTCTTGGTGAGTTCCCGGGCCAGGTCGTCCGCGTCCCGCTTGGTGGCCGAGAAGATGATGGCGCGGGTCAGGTTGTGGTCGCTGATCAGATGGCGCAGGAGTTCCTTCTTGTGGTGCAGGTTGTCGGCCACATGCAGGCGCTGTTCGATCAGGGTGTGGGCGGAGGTGCGCACCGCCAGTTCGATCCGCAGCGGATTGCGCAGCATCTTTTCGGCCAGCTTGAGAACGGAATTTTCCATGGTGGCCGTAAACATGAGGGTCTGGCGATTGCCCGGGGCGCGGGACACGATCTTTTCCATGTCCTCGCTGAAGCCCATGTCCAGCATGCGGTCGGCCTCATCCAGGATGAGCACTTCCAGGCGGTCGAGGCGGACGCTGCCGCGTTCCAGGTGGTCCAGCATGCGGCCGGGAGTGGCCACGATGATGTCCACCGGGCTGGAAAGCAGGCGCAACTGTTCACGGTAGGGCATGCCTCCCAGGATCGAGCCGCAGCGCAGCTTCATGCCGCGCCCGTACAGGCGGGCGGCATCCATGACCTGGCCGGCCAGTTCACGGGTGGGGGTCAGGACCAGGATGCGCGGGCCTTTGCCGGGGAGGACGGATGGTTTGGTCAGGCGTTCCAGGGCCGGCAGGATAAAGGCGGCGGTTTTGCCGGTGCCGGTCTGGGCCGTGGCGATCAGGTCGTTGCCGGCCATAACCAGCGGGATGGCCTGTTCCTGGATCGGGGTCGGGGTGGTGTAGCCGCAGGCGGCGACCGCCTGGACGATAGCCGGGTTGAGGTTCAGTTCTTCGAAGGTCATGCGTGTTCCTTTTTCGTGGGCGGTGTCGGGGTTGGAGCACATGTCGGGCCGCTGGTGATTCGTTGTGACGGGACGGCGGGCGTGTGCGGGCTGTGCACCCAACGATCTCACATGAGATCATGGGCCGGACGATTCCCTACGGATCGGATCCATGTGAAATACGTCAATCTTCGCCTGCCAAACGTTCTGCCTGGGGAGTTGAATCAGGGGTCGGAAAGCGATGATCAAAAGAAAAACGACGGACACCATGCCGTCGTTTTGTGTGACAGTCTGTCGATGATACTAGAGATGTTCACTCGGGAAAGCAAGCTTTAATTTTCCCGGCATAAAGCGGGCCGATCCGAAAGCCGCTTTTCCGGTCGGGAAAAGGGGAAAATAACAGTTGAACTTTACGCCTGGAACTCGTAAAGTCAGCGATATTTTTCCCTTGCCCTGCAAGGGGTCGGGAAAGGAACTATCGGGCATGAGTGAAACGGTAATCGGCGTCATCGGCGGCAGCGGGCTCTACGAAATGGAGGGGTTGGAGGATATCCGGCGAATCCGTGTCGAGACCCCTTTCGGCGACCCGTCGGACGAATACGTCACTGGCGCACTGAACGGCGTACGCATGGCGTTTCTACCACGCCACGGGCGCGGCCACCGCTATCTGCCGTCCGAAGTCAACTACCGCGCCAATATCTACGGTATGAAAAAGCTGGGCGTGGAACGGATCATCTCCGTCTCGGCCGTGGGGAGTCTCAAGGAGATCATCGCCCCCGGCCACATCGTCATACCGGACCAGTTTATCGACCGCACCAAGGGGATCCGCAAGGACACCTTCTTCGGCGACGGCATCGTGGCCCATGCCGGTTTTGCCGACCCGGTCTGCGAAATCCTGTCCGAAACCCTTTTTGAAGCGGCCCGCACGGCGGGCGCCGTCGTACACAAGGGTGGCACCTACGTCTGCATGGAAGGGCCGGCCTTTTCCACCAGGGCGGAGTCCCTCATGTACCGCGGCCGGGAGGCGGCGGTGATCGGCATGACCAACCTGACCGAGGCCAAGCTGGCCCGCGAGGCCGAGATATGTTACGGCATCATCGCCCTCTCCACCGATTACGACTGCTGGCATGAGCACCACGAGGACGTAACCGTGGAGGCGGTCATCAAGATCATCCACCAGAACGTGGCCATGGCCAAGAACATCATCCGCCAGGCGGTGGCCAGTATTGCCGCGGAACGGTCCTGCGCCTGCGGCAGCGCCATGCAGTACGCCATCATCACCGACAAATCGGTCATTCCGGCGGAGACGAAAGAGAAGCTGGCGCCCATCGTCGGGAAATATTTGTAGATCAGTGGTCACACAGAATACCCCCCTTTGAAAAAGGGGGGCAGGGGGGGATTTGGTTTTGGAATTCGAAAGGCAAATCCCCCTGAATCCCCCTTTTTCAAAGGGGGACTTGATACTGAAAAGGAGTGTTTCGATGGGTATCGTTGTTGTTGGCACCGTGGCGTTCGACACGGTGGAAACCCCCTTCGGCAGGGGGGAGAATGTCCTGGGGGGCTCGGCCACCTATTTTTCCACCTCGGCCAGTTTCTTTACCGACGTCTCCCTGGTGGCGGTCGTGGGAGAGGATTTCCCCGAGGAACATGTCCAGTTCCTGCAATCGCGTGCAATCAATACCGACGGCCTGCAACGCATCCCCGGCAAGACCTTTCACTGGACCGGCAAGTACGGCTATGACCTGAACGAGGCCCAGACCCTGGATACCCAGCTCAACGTGCTGATGGAGTTCCGTCCCGACTTGCCCGAATCCTACCGCGCCGCGGAGTACCTCTTTCTGGCCAACATTGACCCGGACCTGCAGATGGAGGTGCTGGAACAGGTAACCAGGCCGAAGTTGGTGGCCTGCGACACCATGAATTTCTGGATCTCCTCCAAGCCGGAAGCGTTGAAACGGGTGTTGCAGAAGGTGGACATCGTGGTGATCAACGAAGGAGAGGCGCGCCAGTTCACCAATGAAGCCAACCTCGTCAAGGCGGCCCGCAGTATCATCGCTTTGGGGTGCAAGCGGCTGGTGGTCAAGCGGGGCGAATACGGGGTGCTGATGTTTACCGCCGATTCCGTTTTCGCCGCCCCGGCCTATCCGCTGGAGGAGGTATTCGACCCCACCGGTGCCGGCGATACCTTTGCCGGTGGTTTCATGGGGTATCTGGCCAATACCGGCGACCTCTCCGAGGAGGGTATCCGGCAGGCGATCGTCTTCGGTTCGGTTATGGCTTCCTTCAATGTGGAGGATTTCAGTCTCGATCGCATGAAGCGCCTGGAGTACCGGGAGATCGAGGCGCGCTACAAAAATTTCAAGACATTGACGAGCTTTCGTGACATCGCATCGCTTTAACGTAACCCCGCGTTTTATTGACATTCATGGCTGGATTTGCTAGCGTTTGCCCCTGGTGGGCGGATTTCGTTATAGGGGATATTCATGACAGCACGCCTGTTTTACATCTCCCTTTTGCTGATACCTCCGCTTGTTGCCGGCTGCGCCACGGGGCGCGACGAGCAGGTGGTGAAGAAAAATCCGGCGATTTATCATTACCAGATGGGGCTCTCCTACCTGGGTGAGCGCAATTATACCAGTGCCCTGGTGGAATTGACCGAGGCCGAGAAGCTGGACTCGGACAACCCGGAGGTGCTTTACAACCTGGGCATGGCCTATATCGGGAAAAGACGGCCCGATCTGGCCGAGCAGAAGCTGCTGCGCGCCATCACGCTCAAGCCGAACTACTCGGCGGCCCGCAATGACTTGGGGGTGGCCTATCTGGAGTTGAAGCGATGGGACAATGCCATCCAACAGTTTCGCATCGTCAAGGATGACCTCTTTTACGCGAATAACGAGAACGCCGCCATCAACCTGGGGCTGGCCTATCTCGGCAAGGGGGATTATCCCCGTGCGCAGGATGAATTGCAGGCCGTGGCGGCCGTTAATCCACGCAATCCAGTTGTCCATCTTTCCCTTGGCCGGGTCTGGTTTGCCATGGACAAGCCCGAGCATGCCATCACCGAATACCGGAGGGCGCTGGAGATTTACAAGGACTATGCCGCCGCCTATTATCATCTTGGCGTGGCGTACCTCAAACTGAATAGCCTGGATGCGGCCAGAGCCGCCTTCAAGGAAGTGCTCCGTATCATCCCCGATTCCGATCTGGGTCGTTCATCCTCAAAGTATCTGGAACTACTTTAAGTTAGCGAGGCCGGCTTTGCCCGAGACAGTCACGCACAACGGGGACGTTTCCACCAGTTCCATGGGGGCCATCCTCAAGCGATGCCGGGAATACCACGGCATTACCCTTGAAGAAGCGGCCGAGGCGACCAAGATCGGCGCCAATTACCTCAAGGCGCTTGAGTGCGACCGTCTCAAGGAGTTCCCCAGCCATGCCTATCTCAAGGGATTTCTGCGCATCTACTCCACCTACCTCGGCCTCAATGCCGACGATATCATCCGGATTTGTGAAAAACAGTCTGCCCCTGTTGCCACGCCAGGGAACAACGAGGCCGGGGCGGCCGACCGCGGGCCGGTCCGCAGGAGCTTTGCCTGGCGGAAGCTGATTCTTCCCGCGTTCTTGTTGATACTCCTGCTGGTAACCGCCGCCATCCTCAATCGTTCCTCCACATCGCCACCCCGACAGAATGTACCCAAGCCTGTTGTGGGAGCGGCGCCGGCGCCCGTGCCGCCTGTCCTGCCGGCACGCTCAAGCGCCCGGCCCGCCCCCACGGTACAAAGCCCCAAGGCCGACATCCCGCCGCCGGCACCGGACAAACCGGCGGCGCCCCGGACCGAGCGCGCTCCTTCACCGATACCGCCGGCCGAGCCTCCCGGCAAGGGTTTCATCGTGCGGATGAAGGTTACCCGTAACGGTACGCTTGCCGTGACCATCGACGGCGCGGCAGTTCAGAATTATGACCTGACCGTCGGCGATATCATCGAATGGAAAGCCGAGAAGAACATCACCCTGGATCTGTCCAATGCAGGAGGGATAGAGGCCGAATTGAACGGCAAACCACTCAAGCCGTTCGGACCTGCCGACAAACCGGCCTATGTGGTGCTTGACGCTGACGGCGTCAAACAATAACCGCATCAAGAAATCGCTACAAGGAGTATCTACTAACATGCAGATAGCAGCACGTTGCCGCAAGTGCGGCAGGGTCATGAACAGTCAGCGCATCGACAACTACCGGGTGAAGATGACCTGTCCGTGCGGTTTTTCCGATTACCGCACCATGACGGACAAGGTCAAGACGGTCAACCCGTTTTACAATAAGGCCCGCTTCACCCCCTATGTGGAAAGCGAGAAGGGGAAAATGGTGTTGACCATGCAGCGGGCCAACCGTGAGCATATGGAGATTATCTCCCTGGAAGAGATCAGCATGCTGGTTTCTTCCGATTTCGAACTCTCCGATGTTCTTCAGTCCGTGGCCGGCAAGCTGGCCGAGCAGCTCAACGCCAGTGTCTGCAATATCTACCTGCTGGAGGATGGCGAACTGGTGCTGAAGGCCACCCATGGTTTTGAGCAGGAAAAGATCGGACAGATCCGTCTCAAGATCGGTGAGGTGATCACCGGGACCGTGGCCCGGGAGATGCACCCCCTGAACCTGACCCGCGCCTCCCAGGATCCGCGCTACAAGGTGTTTCCCGAGCTGAATGAAGAAAAGTACAACTCCATGCTCTCCTTCCCCATTACCGACAAGAAGGATATCTACGGCGTCATAAACCTCCAGACTACCTCCATGCGGAGCTTCCCCGAGGATGAGATCTATTTCGTCTCGATCATCGCCAACCTGATCCTTTCGGCCATCAAGCTTCGCCAGAAGGCGGCCTCGTCCAAAAAAGCGGCGAAAGACGGCTCCACGCCTTGACAGTCATCTGCCCAGTGCTAGTATAATCCGTATCAGGAGTTCATTGCGGGGAGTACCACGTGTCAGATCAATTGAGGCGTATATTGGTGGTCGATGACGAAGAAAACGCCCGTATTGCCCTTTCCAAGATACTGACTCGCGAAGGGTACGAGGTGGCGTCGGCCAGCAACGGGTACGAGGCGCTCAATTATCTGCGCGGCAAAGAGGTGGAACTGATCATAACCGACATCAACATGCCGGAGATGAACGGCATGTCGTTCCTGCGGGAGTTGAACAGAAGCCATCCGGCCAGCAACGTCATCATGATCACCGCCTACGGAGAGGTGGAATCCTACATCGAGGCCATGAACCTGGGGGCATTCGAGTACATCAACAAGCCGCTCAAGGTGGACGACCTGAAGAAGATCATCACCAAGATATTCAAGGAATAGCGATTCTGGTGCAAGGAAGGAGCTGTTGATATGAAACCCTTTGAGAAGATTCTGATCGCCACCGATTTTTCGGAAAACTCCGAGTATGCCTTCGACTATGCCCTGACGCTGGCGAAGCAGTTCAACGGGGAGTTGACGGTTATGCATGTCATCAATGAACCGGTCGACCTGCGGGGGTTTTATGTCCCCCATATCTCCTTCGAGCAGTTGGAGAAGGAGATCGAGGAGGGCGCCGTCAAGATGATGGAGACGTTCTGCGGCGCCAAGCTGGGTGATTTCACCAATTACAAGACCGCCATTGTCAGCGGCATACCCTATGAGGAGATCATCAGGAAGGCGGAAGAAATCAATGCCTCCCTGCTTGTGGTCGGGACTCACGGCCGCACCGGTCTTGACCACCTCATCTTCGGCAGCACCGCCGAGCGTGTCGTGCGCAGTGCATCCTGTCCCGTTCTCACCATCCGTCTGCCTGTCGAATCATAGGCACCGCATCATATGAATGCCTGCGGTCCGATCTTGTATGAACGAGAGTAACCCCCCGGATATCAAGGCGTCGGTCGTTGTCATCGATGATGACCGCAACATCCTTCAATTGACCTCCCTGATCCTGACCAAGGGCGGGTATCAGGTATTCAAGGCTCCCACCGCCCGCGAGGGGATGGAGATCATCGCCGCCCGCAACCCCGAACTGGTACTGCTCGATTACATCATGCCCGAGATGGACGGGCTCTCCGCCCTGCGGGAGATCCGGACGCGCTTTCCGGCCACCTACGTGGTGATATTCACCGGAAAGGGGAACGAGGAGATCGCCGTCGAGTTGATGAAGAGCGGCGCTTCCGAGTACCTCCTCAAGCCTTTCAACAACCGTGACCTGACCGAACGTCTCGACAATGTCCTGCGCATCCGCGAGATCGAGCTTCACAACAAGGCTCTCCAGAAGGAACACGAACGTCTGCTTCAGGAGATCGACAAGTGGAACCAGGATCTGCAAAAGCGGGTGCGGGAGAAGACCGAGGCGCTCCAGAAGGCCCAGTCCGAGATCGCCCAATCGGAAAAGCTGGCGGCATTGGGGTATCTTTCTGCCGGAATGGCCCATGAGATCCGCAACCCGCTCAACTCCATCTCCCTGTTCGTCCAACTCATGCGTCAGAGTGCGGCCGATCCCGAACAACTGGACTATCTGGGCAAGATCCTCAAGGAGATCGACCGGATCGACTCCATTATCCGCAAGCTGCTGGATGCCTCGCAACGTACCCGCACCATCACCAACGACGTACAGATCGACCAGGTAATCGACAGTGCCCTGGATGTCTTCCTGCCGCAGATAGAGACGGGCAAGGTTCAGGTCAAGCGGCGCTATCGTGTTGTGCCGCCTCCCATCAAGGCGGACCCGGCAGAACTGGAGCAGATCTTCACCAACCTGTTCCTGAATGCCCTGGACGAGATGCCGGACGGCGGGCGGCTGGAGATCGAGATCGGCGTCGAGAACGGCAAGGTCG
>JAATGX010000272.1 GCA_015688915.1 Desulfuromonadales bacterium | reverse complement strand
ATTCCCCCGGTTTCCCGACGGCAAACCGTCCGCGCAAAAAGGTCGTTGCCAATCCGGCGCCGATAACGGCCACGGACGCAACGGCAATGAGGACAAAGCGCTTTTTGGGGGGGCGCTTTTGGGCGGACGCGCCCAGGGACTTGGCAAGGGTAGGGGGGATGTCCTTGTTGCCGTGCGCCTCGCCCGAATTGTTTTTTGACAGCAGATCAGCCAGAATGCTCATGCCTTGCACCGGGTGTTCGTCGTTGAGATAGGTTCCCTACTCTTTGTCAATAACCGAGATCCGTATTGATGATACGGGAACAGCGGTTTTTCGCGGTTCGCTAGCGTTGTTTTCAGCCATGCCGTGCCGTGGCGGCGTGTTGGAGACCATGGCGGTCCCTTTTCCACCCGCTGGCGCGGCGCTCTTTGCGCTTTTCAGCAGTTCGCGATAGATCTTCCAGGAATATTTCACCCGTTTGTCGCGGCTCGTGGCGTTGTAACAGCCGACCGCTTCCCATGTCTCGCCGTGGCGGTCGAGGCATCCCTTGAGTATCCATGCCCCGGCCATGACGTTGTAACAGGGGTCGGTGGTCAGCTCGCGCGACGTTGTGCCCAGGGGCTTCAGCCAGAAGCTGTTGACCTGCATCAGGCCCATGTCGATGCTGCCGTTGGCGTTGCGGTTGACGGCCCCCGGGTTCAGGTCCGATTCCACCCGGGCGATTCCCCGCAACAGCACCGGGCTGATGCCGTAGGTGCGGCCCGCCTCGTCGAAGCAGAAGGAGAGCGCCTGGCAGGGAACCAGGAGCAGCAGCGTTATGAATATGATCCGCAAGGCTTCCTCCTTCATCTCCCATCCCTCATTTCAATGCCGGATGATAAAAGATGTACGCAGAATCCTTGTACAGGTGCAACAGGGTCTGCGGGTCCGGTTGCCCGGAAATGGCGAGCCCCCGTGCCTCCTGGAACGATTTGATGGCGGCCACGGTTTTCCGGTCGAACACGCCGCTCCTGCCGGCATTCACCCCGGCCTGCACCAGGAGTTTCTGGAGGACGGCGGTCTCCCTGGTCCTGGACCCCACGGGTATCTGTGACGGTATCTTCTTGTAGTTTTTCCAGAGGATGAACGCCTTGCCATGCCATACGCTTTCCAGTTCCGCCCGTGTCAGGCTCTTTTTTCCGGCAAGACCGGACGGTATGGCGAATTCTCCGTTGGATGCCCCGGTCAGGGCGGTGTAGATCTCCTTGCCGTCATCGGACGGGTTGATCTGCAGAATCACGGGATAGCCGATTGCGATGAGCCCGTCCAGGGTGCCGGAGAACTGGATCAATTCCATGCCCCGGTTCGCGGACAATTTGGAAAGGTAGGTCCAGGGATCGGTGCCCGGTTCCCCGACAACGGTGAACGGGGGGAATTCCCAGGCCGCGGCCAGGACGTTGAATGCCTGGAAGGCGGTTTGATTGGTGTCGAGAAGGCCGATCTCTTTTGAAACGGCCGCGGCAAAAGAGCCGCCCGGAATGTCGGACGTCCTTTTCGCCGTGGAGCTGTTCGCCAGCTTGGCCGACGAGACCTGTGCCGCCACCGGCTTCGGCGGTGCGGCCGGCACGGGAGCCGGTGACGGGGTGTTGAGCAGGAAATAGAGCCCCCCGGCGCCGGCGGCAACCAGGAGCAGCACGATCGCGAGGAGCATGGCACTGCGGGCGGAAGCCCCCTTGGTCGCGGGCTCCGTGGCCCCGGAGCCTTCCATGACATCCGTGGCGCCCTGCTCCACATGCCGGTCGCAGACCTCCCTGCTTCCCTCCAGGAAGGCGGCCATCATCCCCCGCGAGGCCAGCAGGTTGATGGTGCGGGGGATGCCGCCGGACAGCTCGAAGATGAGCTCCCTGGCCCGTTCGTTGAAGAGTTGGGAACCGTTCCCCGCCCTGATCAGCCTGTTGGTGATGTAGTCGGAGGTCTCGGGCCCGGTGAGATGGTTGAGCGGGATGCGGACCGTGATACGCGAATTGAGTTGCCTCAGGGATTTGCCGACGAGTTTGTCCCGCAGTTCCGGCTGGCCGATGAGGATGATCTGGAGCAGCTTTTCCTTTTCCGTTTCCAGGTTGGACAGGAGCCTGAGTTCTTCCAGGGTGGTGTCGGGAAGTTCCTGGGCCTCGTCCACGATGATGACCACCCGCTTGTCATTCCGGGCGTGGGCCAGGAGAAAGTCGCGGAAGGCCTTCAGCATGTCGCTCTTGCTCGTGCTCTGGAACGGTATCTTGAAGTCCTCCAGGATGGCCATGAAAAACTCTTCAGGTGAAAGCCGGGGGGTCATGATCAGGGCGATCTCGGCCCTGTCTTTCCAGGATTCCACGAACAGCCGCAGGATGGTGGTCTTGCCGGTGCCCGGTTCGCCGGTGAGGATGCAGAAGCCCTCCTTCTCCTTGATGCAGTATTCCAGGGAGAGGAGCGCGGTGGAGTGCTCCGGGGAGTTGTAGAAATAGGCGATGTCCGGCGTTATCCGGAACGGGTCGTCATTGAGGTTGAAAAAGGTGAGATAGTTCACGTTATTTGCCCATTTTTGAGACGAGATCGTATATGGGGAGCATGAGCCCCATGATGATGACGGCGAACAGCCCGCCGACCACGATCATTACCAGGGGTTCGATGAGCTTGCCCAGGCTGTCGGTGGCATCGTCCAGTTTTTTCGTATAGTGCTCCGACAGGAATTCGAGTTGGCTGTCGAGCGTTCCGCTGGACTCGCCGATGGCGATCATGCGAACGACGAGGAGCGGAAGGATGTTCTGCTCCTTCAGGGATTCGGAGATCAGGTTGCCGTACAGGACGTTCTCCTTGGCCTTGAGAAGGTGGACCTTGAAATACTCGTTGCCCAGGGACGGTATGATCAGGTCGAAGATCCGGTCGATGGTCATGCCGGCCACGACCAGTATCCTGAACTGTTCAGCGAATACGGCCACCAGCTTGTTATACATGATGAGTTTCAGGATGGGTATCCTGATGTAGGCAAGATCACGCAGGTATCGGACCTTGTGGTGCTTGCCGGAAAAATGAACGCCCAGCCCCAGGATGACCGGCACGAGCAACAGGAGTTTCCAGTGGTCGTGGAACAGGTTGCTGACGGCGATCAGGAAAAGGGTAATGGGGGGGAGCTTGACCCCCAGGCCTTTCAAGGTTTCGGTCAGCTTGGGCAGCACGTAGGCCAGCCAGAAGATCAGCGCCGACAGGGTGGTGACGATGGCGAAGGCCGGATACATCAGGGCTCTTTTGATGGCGCTGGCCAGGTTCTGCATGCGCAGCAGGTGGTCCGCCGCCTCCCGCAGGCTTACGTCGAACCGGCCGGTTTCCTCCCCCACCGCGACCAGCCTTTTCAGGATGTCGGGGAACAGCGATCCCTGGGTCTCCATGGCGGCGGATACGGAACTTCCGCGCTCCACCTGCTGTTTGAGGTCCCGAAGCGCCGATTTGAAGAATTTGTTGCTGGTGGAGGAAGCGATGTCCTCCAGGGAGACCAGGATGGACATGCCCGCCTTGAGCATGACCGAGAGGTTCTGGGCAAATTCGATGATCTCCGCGCGGCTGACGCTGAAGGACTGGAAGGCCTTCCGGAAGGCCGCCATGCGGTTGGTGGTCTCTTTTATGGCGATGAGGTAGAGCCCCTTGGCGTTGACGTCGCGGGTGGCCGCTTCCGTGCTCTCGGATTCGACGGTCCCCCTGACCACTTGGCCGTTTGGGTCTATGGCATGGTAGTTGAAAAAACTCATCCCGCGACCCTTTGAACCTCTGCGAGGGTGGTGTGGCCGGCAGCGACCTTCCTGAGCCCGTCCAGATGGAGCGGCACCATCCCTCCCCTGAGCGCCGCCTGAAAGATGGCCCCGGTGGAGGCGCCGGCATAGACGAGCTCCTTGATCTCGCTGTTTATGATCATGACCTCGGCGATGCACGTCCTGCCGGAATAGCCGCTGTTGTTGCAGCGCTCGCACCCCGTTCCGCGCCAACCTCTGGTCACCTCCATGCCGGCCCGCTTGAACAGGGCGGTTTCCGGCTCGCTCAAGCCGTATTCCTCCTTGCAGTGCGGGCAGATCCGCCGTGCCAGGCGCTGCGCCATGACCGCCAGCAGGGCCGAGGAGAGTAGCAGTTTATCCATCCCCAGGTCCAGCAGGCGCGGGATGGAGGTTACCGCATCGTTCGTGTGCAGGGTGGAGAGAACCAGGTGGCCCGTTATGGAGGCGCGGATGGCCATCTGGGCCGTTTCCCCGTCGCGGATCTCGCCCAGCAGCATGACGTCAGGGTCCTGCCGCATGAAGGTCCTGGCCGACGAGGCAAAGGTATAGCCGGCCTTTTCGTTCACCTCGGTCTGGCGGACGAAGTTCAGGCGGTATTCGACCGGGTCCTCGACCGTGATCACGTTCCTTTCCAGCAGGTCGATCTCCCTGAGGCAGGAGTAGAGCGTTGTGGTCTTGCCGCTTCCGGTGGGGCCGGTCACGAGTATGATGCCGTGGGACTTGTTGAAGAGGCGCCGCACGGTGTCGACGACGCCGTCGTTGAGCCCCAGGGTGGAGATGTGCATCAGGGAGCCGCTCGTGGAGAGGACCCTGATCACCACGTTCTCGCCGTAGATCGAGGGAACTGTGGATATGCGCAGATCGTACTTCTTGTTGAGAAATTCCAGTGTGTAGGAACCGTCCTGGGGGAGCCGCTGTTCCGCGATGTCCAGGTGTGCCATGATCTTGATGCGGGACGCCAGCGTCGACTGAATGATCCGGGGGAGGCAGTGGCCGTAGGCAAGGACGCCGTCGATGCGGTAAAAGACGTGCAGCACCTCTTTGGAAGGGGTGAAATGGATGTCCGTGGCCTGTCTCCGGATGCCGTCCATGAGGAGCAGTTCCGTGAGTTCGGGCACGATGGCGCTTGGCACGGCCCCGCCGCTCTTGAGCCCCCTGGTGAGGTCTTCCAGCCGCTGAAGCACCGGGTGCTCCACGAAGTAGTAGGCGCTTTCGAGGATGTCGCCGTAGGCGTCCTGGTCCACAAGGTAGACCTGGGGCGGTCTGCCGGTCAGATGACGCACCGAGTCGACCGCCACGATGTTGCTGGGATTCATGACCCCTATGGAGAGGGTGCCGTCCTTCATCTCCAGGGGGATGAAGGCGCCTTTCTGGGCGGTGTCCTTGGGAACGAGCCTCAGCGCCTCCTCGGTTATGGTGTAGCTGCGCAGATCCAGGTATTCTATGCCGAATTGATGGGCAATGGTCTGGGCGAACTCCCGCGCCGTCACGAATCCGAGAGAGATGAGGGTGTCGCCCAGTATGGCTCCGGTCACCCTTTGCTGGATAAGGGCTATGTCGAGCTGCTTCTTGGTGAGCAGCCCTTTCGATATGAGGAGGTCGCCTATGCGCCCCGGGACGGTTGCCATGCCGTAGTTAACCTTTCAGTCGTTGCTTACGATGTGGGGCCGCAGGAGCAGCACCAGTTCGGATCGCGATTCGGAATTGTTAATCCGGGTGAAGAGCTTGCCGAGCAGCGGTATGTCTCCGAGCAGCGGCACCTTCTCCTCGTTTGTTGTCTCCTTTTTGGAGATCAGTCCGCCGATGATCACCATCTGGCCGTCGCGCATCTTGACCGTGGTCGTCATCTCCCGCAGGTCCACGGTGGGAATGGAGATGGTGGTCTGGTTGCCGGCCGCTCCCACGGATTTGTCCGTCAGGGTTATCAGGTCCGATGTTATCGGCGTTATGTTGAGCGAGATGTCTCCCGACTCGGATATGTAGGGGACAATGCCGACCATCAGGCCGGAAAGGATGCTGTTGGTCTGGACATCGTAGCTGGTGAGCGCCGTGGACCCGTTGTAGGAGGTGGTGGTGCCGACCTTGGAGATGAAGCTGGTGTTCCTGCCCACGGACAGGATGGAGGCGTGGCCGTTCATGACGTTGATCTTCGGATTGGAGAGGGTTCGGACATCCCCCTGGGTCTTCAGGGCGGTCAGGAGGACCTGGAAGTTCGACCGGCTCACCCCGACCTGAAACTTGGACCCGCTGGCCGCTGCGGCGGTGGCGTCGTTGAAGCTGGTGGTGGCCATGTTGAGGGCGCCGAAGCCGGAATTGAGGGTGCCCAAGCGGTTGACGTTATCCAGGAACGACCAGTCGATGCCGAAATTCAATCCCTCGTTGAGTTGAACCTCGATGATCCTGGCTTCGATCATCACCTGCCGGTTGAGAACCTTTTTGATATTTTCGATATACCGCTCCACCTTTTCCATGTTCTTTCTGGCGGCGGTAATCATGATGGTCCCGGTGAGCCTGTTGATCGTGATGCTTTGCACCGGCTGGTTTTCCACGGCTTGGGTCACTCCGCCGGGGCTTGGCGTTGACGGTTGATTCGGAGACTTGTCCTGCGGTGATCTCGCGTCACCCGTTTGTCTCGTTCCCGGCAACTCCTTTTTTCCCACGATGGTATCCAGGGCTTTTTCCAGCGCCTCCCAAAAGTCGTACGCCTTGGCATCGGCCTTGCTGCCCGATTGTATGTTTCCCTTGATATTGCTGGAACCCGAACTGGAACCCGAATTGGTGGCACCCGCCGCCGCCACGTTCATGGCGCCGCCCAGGATGTCCCCGCCCACGTCGATGGAATAAGTGTTGACCAGGGCGGGGTGTCCCAGTTCGAAGATCTTGGTGCCCAAGGACTCCACCCGCAGCAGGTTGTTGGTAACGGTGTAGAAACAGTCCACGGAGGAGAAGATGCTTTTGAGGGCATCCTCGGCCGAGACATTCCTGAGGGACAGGGTCACGGGCTGGTCAAGGGGGACATCCCTGTCGATCAGAAGGTTCAGCCCGCTGGCCTCGGCCACCACGTGCAGGACATCGCCGAGCGGGCTGTTCCTGACAACGATCGAGACCATCTTGGTTTTGAGCGGTACGATCTCTTCGGAAACCGAGACGAAATCAGGCTTCAGCGTGCCGGCGGAAGGCACCGGGGCGTCTTCCGCCGGCTCTTTCGCAGGGGCCATCATATCAGGTTTTATGAGGCTCTTGCCGGATCTGAGGGTTTCGGTGTGCGCCGAACAGGAGAACATGCACGCCAGTGCCCCGAGCCAGGCAAGCCGGACCAGAAACCTCGGTATCAGTGCCTTCAATCGATAGTGAGCCATATGTCCCTTCCGGTTGTTCTTAACAGAACCCTTTGTTTTTCGATTTTTACCACCCTGTGGTTGCCGATGGACGCCCCCTCGTGCAGGACGTGGCCGTCAATGATGGCCATCCGCGCCTGGCCGTCGCTGTAGATCATGGTAAGGCCGGGGAGGCGGTCGGTTGCCGCTGGCCGGCCCTTCTGCCGCGCCGCATCGGCGTTCGCGGGGGGCAGCGGGCCGGGCGGAAAATTTTGTCCGGCTGCTTTGGCGCCGTCTTTGACGACCGGGGGGCGAAGGGGGCATGCCAGCCCCGAATAAACGGCCAGGCGGCCCGGTTGCGCTACTGTGACCGGCTGGCTGGAAAAGGCGATCAGCTCTTTCTCGGAGCCGCTCAGATCGGCGGGGGGCATCTTGCGGAAAAAGACCGCCGCCGGTATGGCGAGTCCTATGAGCGGTATCATGAGCATCGCCGCGATCGTTTTGTCGATGGTCATGGCGTGGCCCTGTCAATTGTCTGGATAGTGCCGGTGACGGTGAATTCCACCACCCCTTTTCCGCCCTGCTCCGCCTGGGATACGGCAATGGAGTCCACCGGGGCAAAGGGGAAAACAGCCTGTTGCAGCCGGTTGACGGCATTGAGCAGGTCGCAGTAGCCGGGGTTGACGAACTTGAGGGTATACTGGAGCGATGCGTCGCCCCCCTTTTTTTCCACGCTGGCGATGGTCATGTCATCCGGTTTGAGCTGCGCCTTGATCTCATCGACCTTTCCGTAGATGAGCCTCTCCGGCGAGGAGGTCTCAAGTCCCTTTGCAAGTTGCCCTTTGAGGGTCGCCAGGGCCTGTGTCCGGTTCTGTCCGGCCTCCTTCACCCGCGCCAGGCCCTCTTTGGCCCGGACAAGTTCGCCGTGGGTCTTGTCCAGCAGGCGGTGGTTCCTTTTCAGGAACACGAGTGCCGTGGCCAGGACGAGAAACAGCGCCGTTGCTATCAGGAAACCCAGTTTCAGGGGTCTGATGGCCCGATCATATCTGCCGGTCGCGCGGTTCATTTGCCCTGGTGTCCGGCGCCGCCGTAGCGGGCTTCGATGGCGAAGGTTTTCTGTTTGACGTCGACCGCGCCCGATACCACGGAGTATCCCGGCAATTTCCCCACCGATTCAACCAATCCTTCAAAAACGGTCTGGGTTTCCTGGTAGCCGGTCGCGGAAATAACGCCCTCGAGGTGAACGTTGATGACGCCTTCCCCCTTTTTCAGCGTAATGCCCTTGTATGAACAGTTCGTTGCTCCGGGAGGCGTCAGGGCGGCGAGGGCGGCCCCGGGATTCCGGGATGTGGCGAGCTTGTTGAGAAATGCTATCGGGCTGCCGAGCGCCTTTGTCTCTTCATCCAGCTTTCTGTAGGCCGCGACTTCCGCCACGGCACCGCCCAGGTGCGCCCTCAAGGCGTTGATACGGGATGCGAGGTCGGAAATCACCATCCGCTCCGTCATGACAAGCCCGGCCAGGAGCAGCGCCAGCACGACCAATATCGTGGTCCCGGCGGAGAGAATCCGTTTGTTCTGTTTGAAGGACAGGTAATCCGCGGGCAGGATGTCGCATTCGCCCGGGGATTCGCAATGGTGCAGGGCAGCGGCCAGGGGCGCCAGATATTCCTGGGCCACGTGGTGGGGAACGCCCGCCAGGGCCATGGGACAGACGGAGTTGAAGGGGATGGCCAGGGCCAGGGACGGTTCCCCGGATTCCGGCGCCGGGCTGAGCATGACCGCTTCCGTCGGCCGCACGCGCAGGGACTGGAAACAATAGTCGATGGTCATGTTGATGTTCTGGATATCCGCGGGAAGCAGCGCTGTCTCCGGCGAGGGGATCGTGCGGATGAATTCGAACTCTTCTTTTTCGCTCAGGAGGATGAGTTTTTGGCCGGGAAGGGCGGCTATGAATATTCGCGCCTGGTCCGAATCAACGGCGCAGGCCGAAGCCGCCAACCGAAAAATGGGGTACGGAGCGGCGTAGAGATTGGAGATAGTCTTGCCGTTGCGGCTGAACAGGGATATGAAATCGGAAATCGGGTCATCGGCATAGCTGAACGCCGCGATCTTGCTGTACTGGGCGCCCTCTATCGTCGCCTCGCCGATGGTGCGGTGGAAAAGGGTGAAGGAGGTCAGGTCGGAGTGCTCTCTTTGTACCTCGGCCCGGACCAGGCTGTCGTAATATTTGCCGGCCGCCTGGGGGAGGTACACGATGTCCTGATGGAATGAAGACGGGTTGCAACAGAGGATGCACGACCGTTCCCGGCAGTCCGAAAGATAAGCCTCCAGTTCCTCGTGGGGGAAGGTCCTGGCGTCCCTGACCGTCACGGTGCCGTCGGCTATGCGCGCCCTCACGGCCTGAACAACGGTGCCGTCAAGATAAAAGGATAGTACGTTGCTCATGAGGTTCGTTGCCAGCCGGCGGCGTTTGCCGGGCCGCGCAAAGAGGAGCATGCGGACCCGATTTCACCGGATGGGATGCCTGCGGGATGCATACAAACGTTATGGCAGCAGATGAGAACGCGACGATTGTGCATGTAAATAATTCTCACGGGTCTGGGAGATTGTGTCCGGCAAAACATCCCGGCAAACTTTGGTAAAATACCCTGTATGACCTGGTGGCGGAAAGCGGTCATGGGGTAACGCCGGATCATTCAAGTGTACATGAGTATTTTATAATAATACATTAGATATCGCTGAGTTATAGCATGAAATTCATATTGAGGCCACTTTAATTTAGCGTAACCATACCGTTACATGCACATGATCCCGTTCCGGCAGGGACACTCCCCGTGGAGGAGCGCCGCCCGCCATGGAGTACATTAAATTTCGATTGCATTAGAACATAATTCTATTTATAAAGTTAAACATGAAATGCCCCGGATAGAGCGGTAGCTGCGCCATAATGTGGTTGACTCCAACAAAAGGGAGGTTCCAGATGGGTAAGGAAGATTTTGAGACAACACCAAATGATTTAGAACAAGGTCTTGAAAAACGGAAATACTCGGTCGGAGAGATTCTCAGGGAGCGGGGGGTTTCACGCCGCGACTTTCTCAAGTTCTGTTCGGCCGTAACGGCGGCAATGGCGCTGCCCGCTTCCTTTGCCCCCCGGGTGGCGGAGGCTCTGGACGAGGTGAAGCGCCCGCCGCTGGTCTGGATGGAGTTCCAGGACTGCGCGGGCGACACCGAGGCGCTCCTGCGCGCCGCCAATCCGACCGTGGGTGAGATCGTGCTTGATATCCTCTCGGTGGATTACCACGAGACCATCATGGCCGCCGCCGGCCACCAGGCCGAGGCTGCCTTGGAAAAGACCGTCAACGACTACAAAGGCAAATACCTCTGCGTGGTCGAAGGCTCGATACCCATGAAGGACGGCGGTATCTACGGCTGCGTGGGGGGCAAGTCGCACCTCGATCGCGCCCGCCAGGTCTGCGGCAACGCCGCGGCCACGGTTGCCGTGGGCACCTGCGCTTCCTACGGCGGCATTGCCGCTGCCGTGCCCAACCCGACCGGCGCTGTGGGGGTCAAGGAGGCGGTTCCCGGCGCAACGGTCATCAACCTGCCCGGTTGCCCGGTCAATGCGGACAACCTGACCGCCACCATCGTGCATTACCTGGTGTTCGGCAAGATCCCTGCCCTGGACGGCCACGGCCGGCCGCTGTTCGCCTATGGCAAGCGCATCCACGACAACTGCGAACGGCGTCCCCATTTCGACGCGGGCCAGTATGTCGAACACTGGGGCGACGACGGTCATCGCAGGGGGTTCTGCCTCTACAAAGTGGGGTGCAAGGGGCCGGCGACCTTCCATAACTGTCCCACCCAGCGCTACAACGAGAAGACCAGTTGGCCCGTCGGCGCCGGACATCCCTGCGCCGGCTGTTCGGAACCGGCCTTCTGGGATACCATGGGACCGATGTACAAACGTCTGCCCAACGTGCCCGGCTTTGGTATCGAACACACCGCCGACAAGATCGGTATCGGTGTGGCGGCCGGTGCGGCGGCGGCGTTTGCGGTCCATGGGGTGCTGAACGCCGTGCGGAAAGACAAAGAACCCAGCGACGAAACCAGGGAGGGATAGGATATGGCCAGGATTGTTGTTGACCCGATTACCAGGATAGAAGGACATCTCCGTATCGAGGCCGAGGTGAACGGCGGCATGATAACCGATGCCTGGAGTTCCAGTACCATGTTCCGCGGCATCGAGAAGATCCTCAAGGGGCGCGACCCGCGCGACGCCTGGTTCTGGACCCAGCGTTTCTGCGGCGTCTGCACCACCGTGCACTCCATCGCCTCCATCCGTGCCGTGGAGGACGCCCTCAAGATCAAGATCCCCCCCAACGCGCAGTTGATCCGCAACATCATCATCGGCATCCAGAACGTGCAGGATCATGTGATCCATTTCTACCATCTGCACGCCCTGGACTGGGTCGATGTCACCTCGGCCCTCAAGGCCGATCCGGCCGCGACCTCCAAGCTGGCCGCCTCCATCTCCGACTGGCCCAACAATTCCGCCACCTACTTCAAGGGGGTACAGGACAAGCTCACGTCGTTCGTCGCCTCCGGCCGCCTGGGACCGTTCGCCAACGCCTACTGGGGGCACCCGGCCTACAAGCTGCCGCCCGAGGCGAACCTCATGGCCACGGCCCATTACCTGGAGGCGCTGGAGTGGCAGAAGGACGTCATCAAGATCCACGCCATCCTGGGGAGCAAGAACCCCCATCCCCAGACCTTCCTGGTGGGGGGCATGGCGATCCCGATCGATCCTGACTCCCAGAACGCCCTGAACGCCGACAAGCTGATGGAAATCAAGCGCCTGTTGAAAAAGGCCCAGGACTTCGTGGAAAAGGTGTACATCCCGGACCTGCTGGCGGTGGCCTCGTTCTACAAGGATTGGGCGGCAATCGGCGGCGGCGTGGGCAACTACCTCAGCTACGGCGATTTCCCGGATGCCAACGGCAACCTCTGGTTCCCGGCCGGCGCCATCCTGAACAAGGATATCTCCAAGGTCATCCCGCTGGACCAGAAAAAGGTGGCCGAATACGTGGACCACTCCTGGTTCGAGAACTCCTCCGGACCGGGCAAGGGGCTCCATCCCTGGGATGGGGAGACGGAACCGGCGTACAGCGGGCCCAAGCCGCCGTATGAGCATCTGGACACGGACAAGAAATACTCGTGGGTCAAGGCGCCCCGCTACGATGAGAAGGCCATGGAAGTGGGGCCGCTGGCCCGCGTGCTGGTGGCCTATTGTTCCGGCCAGAAAGAGGCCAAGGCGGCGGTCGACATGGTGCTGGGCAAGCTGGGTGTCGGGCCGGCCGCGCTCTTCTCCACCCTGGGCCGGACCGGCGCCCGCGGCATAGATTGCCTGCTGGTCGCCCGCCAGACCCCCGTGTGGCTGAACGAACTGATCGGCAACATCGCCAAGGGGGATTACCGTATCCACGCCAACGAGAAATGGGACCCCGCGGACTGGCCGGCAGAGGCCAACGGCTACGGCTGGCACGAGGCGCCGCGCGGCGCCCTGGGGCACTGGATCAAGATCAAGGACCAGAAGATCCTCAATTACCAGGCGGTGGTCCCCTCCACCTGGAACGCCTCGCCCCGCGACGCCAAGGGGCAGCGCGGCCCATACGAGGCGGCCCTGGTGGGCACCCCCGTTGCCGATCCCAACAAGCCGCTGGAGATCCTGCGCACCATCCACTCCTTTGACCCCTGTCTCGCCTGCGCCGTTCATGTCGTGGATGCCACGGGCAACGAAGTGGTCAAGGTCACGGTTTCCTAGAAAGGGGGCGATCATGCCGAATCAACCCAAGTTCAAACGCTATGTCTGGGAACTGCCGGTACGCTGGTGCCACTGGACCAACGTCATGTCCATCGTTGTCCTGTGCGTCACCGGTTTCTTCATCGGGACCCCTTTCTCCTTCGGAAAATCGGCCTCGGATTTCACCATGGGGTGGATCCGCTTCTTCCACTTCACGGCGGCCTACCTCTTTACCGTTAGCGTGATTTCCCGGATAATCTGGTCGTTTATCGGCAACAGGTATTCCGGCTGGAGGGAGTTCTTCCCCCTGGCCACCCTCAAGGGACGGGAGAAGATGCTCAGGATGCTGCGTTACTATCTGCTGCTCGACCGGAAGGTGCCCGAGACCATCGGGCACAATCCCCTGGCGACCTCCGCCTATGTCTGCCTGTTTTTCCTCTACTCGCTGATGATCCTGACCGGTTTTGCGCTGTACGCCCAGCACGCGCCCGGTTCGCCCATGTACCGGGTGCTCGGCTTCATGTACGCCCTGTTCAGCAACCAGGGGATGCGCCTGGCGCACCACTTCAGCATGTGGCTCATCGTGGGTTTTGTCATCAATCACATCTACAGTGCCTGGCTGATGGATATCAAGGAACGGGGCGGCGAGATATCCAGCATGTTCAGCGGCTACAAGTTCACGGTAAAGAAAGAGGACTAGGGTTGCGATTTTTAACATGGTATGATGTCGGGCACGCAACGTTGCGCGCCCTTTTTTTGCGCCTTCAGCCAAGGGGCTTGATCGGCTTGATCGTAATGAATAGTTTAGGATGAATAGATGGGAGCGTTATGAATACTTGCGACAATGCGGCGCCGACGATTCTTGTTCTGGGCATCGGCAATCTGGTGATGAGTGATGACGGGGTAGGGGTTGTGGTCGTTCAAAGGCTTCAGCGGGAGTATCGCCTGCCGGCGCATGTGGATGTGATGGATGGCGGGACCCTGGGGCTGGATATTCTGCCCCGCCTGGAGGGGATCGAGCGCTTGATAGTGGTGGACGCGGTGGAGACAGGCCGGAAGCCGGGAACCCGCGTCCGGTTGACCGGAGAGGATCTGCCGCTGGCCCTGGAAACCAAGATCTCGCCCCACCAGATGGGACTCAAGGATCTGCTGGCCGTGGCGCGGTTGATGGGACATTTTCCCGGGGAGATGGTGCTGATCGGGGTCCAGCCGGACGACATCGAGGTCGGCGCCGAACTGACCCCGGAAGTGGGGGCGCAGGTGGATACCCTGCTTGCCTCCGTGGTGGACGAGCTGCGGTCATGGGGCATCCGCCCTGAGCGCATCTAGCCCAGCCTTTTCCTCATCTCCAGCACATTGCCCCCCTTTGCCTTCTTGTACTCCACCGAATCCATCAGCGACCTGATGATAAAGATGCCGCGCCCCTTGTCCTCGAGCTGGCCGGGGGCAAAGGCGGGGTCGGGCACTCCGCACAGATCGAATCCACGGCCCTGGTCGTAGACCCTGATGAACAGCTCCTTGTCCGAGAGGCGGATGCGAATCTGCACCTCCTTGTGCGGGTCGGCGGCGTTGGCGTGCTTGATGGCGTTGACCACCGCCTCGGTCAGCACCATGTTGAGATGATGGGCGAATGCTTCACGGTCTCCGTGAAACTGATCGACCACCCGGGCCAGGTCCACGCCGATCTTGCCGATCAGGCTCAGGTAGCGGGTCTGGTTGGGGACGGTTATTTCCAGGTCTATTTTATTCTTCATGATTCCCTCGCACTGTGGGAATAACCTCTGTTTCACGCCGCGTACCGCTCCACATGGTCGACGGTGCGCTTACACGCTCTCCAGCGCCTCGTCCACGGTTTGAAAAATATCAAACACCCGGTGCAGCCTGGTCAGTTCGAACATGGACCTGACCTGGGTCTGGAGCCCGCACAGCTTGAGGCTTCCCTGGCGGGTGGATGCGTTCTTGAAGCCGGATACCAGCACGCCCAGTCCCGAACTGTCGATGAACCGCACCTCTTTCAGGTCTATCAGGATATCCCTGGTCCCCCCTTCGAACAGCCGGTTCATCTCGGCCTTCAATTCCTCGGAATTATGCGCGTCGAGACGTTCCTCCCGCACGAAGATCACGGTCAGTTTGTCGTTTGCTTCCGTTTTCAGGTTCATTGTTGTCTCCCGTTTCGGTTAATGTATCTTGAGCACCATCAGTGAAATATCGTCCTGCAGGGTGTCGGATCCCGTGAAATCCGCTATCGCATGGTAAAATGAATCGAGTATCTCCGCAACCGGCTGGTGCATGACGCTGCCCAGGTGTTCGCAGATCCGCTCGGTTCCGAAGAGTTCCCCCTGCGCATTCGCCGCCTCGTTCAGCCCGTCCGTGTAGAATAATACCACGTCGCCTTTGTGCAGTTCAATGCCGCGTTCCTCGAACACGACGGATTTCTTGACGCCGATGATCAGTCCCTCCGCATCCAGGTTTATGCAGGACGGTACGCCACCCCGCTTGATGAGGGGGTTGTTGTGCCCGGCATTGGCATAGGAAAGCCGGCCGGTGGCCGAATTGTATTTGGCGTAGAACATGGTGATGAACAGTTCGGAACGGGTCAGGTCCTCGTAGAGCTGGTTGTTGAGGTTCCGGAGGATGCTGCTGGCGGTGAGCGCTGAATTGGCCTGGGCGCGCAGCAGGGTGCGCACCTCGGACATGATCAGGGCGGCTCCGACACTATGCCCGGATACATCGGCAATCACCAGATCGACGCTATGATCGTCATATTGAAAGAAGTCATAATAGTCGCCCCCCACATGGGCGGCTGAGACGCAGCGCCCCCCCATTTCGACGCCGAACAGTTCCGGCGCCGATTCGGGCAGGAGCGACAACTGGATCTGCTGGGCAATCTCCATATCCCGCAGCACGCGGGCGTGTTGCAATTGGGCCTGTTCCTTCTGGATCCGTTCCCGCTCCCCGGCCTCCATTTCGCGCACAATGGTGACCGCCTGGGCCAGTTGCCCGGCCAGGCTGGAGAGCAGGCCGAGAAATTCCTCGGTGAAGAGCCCGGCGATCGACTTGGAAAAGACCGACATGAGGCCGATGGACGATTCCCCCTCCCGGACGATCGGGATGTGGGCGCAGGAGATGATCCCCTCGGCAATGGTGCGGTCGAGCGCGACCGTGTCGGCGATCAGCCTGGTGTCGTTGACGAAGTGGGCCTTGCGGTCAAGCAGCGCCATGTCGAAATAGGGCCTGCTCTCCATGAACCAGTGGTTCGGGTTGATCGGCCGGCGGTTTACCCCCTGGTAGCTTCTGACCTCCAGCCCGCCGTTTTCGGAACGAAGCTGAATGATGGCTGCGTCCAGCTTGAATTCCTTGAGCAGCAGATTCAAAAGGTCATCCATGATGATCTGCAGGTCAAGGGTCCGGTTGATGATCTCGGATGCCTTCAGACGGACGAAGAGCGCCTCGCGGCTCTGGTCCAGCGACGTCCTGACGTTGCTGAAGATGTCGTAGACCGATTCCATGCGCGAGCCCATGTCGGACAGGAAGCTGTCCACGATGGCGCCTGCCGCGGCCGCGCCGACGGAACCGGCCAGGGTCTTTTCGGTGAAGCGTTTCAGATTGGGCAGTTCAAACTCGGACACATTGCCTTCGGCGTCGATCTCCCGTTCCCCGATATAGCTGAAGATGGCCTGGCGCGCCTCCTCGGGGCCTATGAATTTGGACATCAGGTTGATGAACTGGGTGATGGTTACCGGCTTGGAGAGGCGCTTTGTCTCGGCGTGACGGTAGCCGCGCGTCAGGTCGATCATGCCGGTGAATTTGCGCAGTTGGTCATGTTCGGCCTCGTCCTGTCTGAACAT
The DNA here is from genome assembly GCA_015688915.1 of Desulfuromonadales bacterium. Lineage (GTDB taxonomy): Bacteria > Desulfobacterota > Desulfuromonadia > Geobacterales > Pseudopelobacteraceae > JACPFJ01. Next base: position 3,881 of record JAATGX010000272.1, on the reverse strand, counting down.
GATCGAGCAGATGATATAGCCGCCCATGTTGAACAGCATGCTCCAGAACAGGGAATGACTCCAGAGGTCCATCCCGGAGAGTCCGAACAGAGCGGTCGGCTTGAGCAGGGCGATGCCGAAGGGGCCGGACGCGAGCAGGTCGCCGACCCAGCGCGAATTGCTGAAAGAGGGGAGCAGCAGGGTGTAAAACCAGATCAGAAAGCCGAGCAGGGTGCCGGTGACGGCGCCGGTCCTGTTGCCGCGCTGCCAGTAGAGTCCGCCCAGCATGGCCGGCAGGAACTGTGAAGCGGCCGAGAAGGAGATCATCCCCATGTTGACCAGCATGAAGGAGTCGCCCACGATACGGTAGTAGAAATACCCCATGAAGATGACCAGGAATATCCCCAGCCGCTTGAGATTGATCAGCAGGTAGGGGAACCACGCCTGGGGGGTGAAACGGACGATGACCGGCATGAAGATGTGGTTGAGCAGCATGGTGGAGATGGCCACCGATTCCACCATTACCATGCCGGCGGCGGCCGAGAGCCCCCCCAGGAAGGCCAGCATGGCGATGCCGTCGTGTCCGGTGACGAGCGGGATGCTGATGACGAAGAAGTCGGCGCCGGTGGCGCTCCCCGTGGTGAGGAGCCCCCCCAGGGCGATCGGCATGACGAACAGGCTGATCAGGAACATGTAGACGGGAAAGAGCCACATGGCCTTGGTTATGTGCCTTTCGTCCGAGTTTTCGATCACCATGACGTGAAACTGGCGCGGCAGCAGCATGATTGCGCCCATGGACATGAACAGCATGCTGAAGGGGGGGATATACTCCGGGTCGTTGCCGGCACCGCCAAGGGTAAACAGGCGTGTGAACTGTTCGGGGTACGTGTGGCGGAAACGGGTGAAGATGTCGGAAAAACCGTCGAAGAGCTGGTAGGTGACAAACAGGCCCACGCCGATCAGGCTTGCCAGTTTTACCAGGGATTCAAAGGCCACCGCCGCCATCAGCCCTTCGTGCCGTTCCGACGACATCAGCCTGCGCGCGCCGAATACGACGCTGAACACAGACAGGATCAGGGAGAGCAGCAGCCCGGCGGAGAGCGTCACTCCGCCGAGATGGATGCCTTTCTCCCGGAAGCCGCCGATCAGGTAGAAACTGGTGGAAGCAGCCTTAATCTGCAGGGCGATATAGGGCATGATCCCCAGGATGGCGATCAGGGTCACCAGGGCGCCCAGCCCGAGGGATTTGCCGTAGCGCAGGCTGATGAAGTCGGCGATGGAGGTGATGTTGTTTTCCTTGCTGATCTTGACGATGCGGCGCAGTACGAAGAACCAGGAAAAGGCCATCAGCGAAGGGCCGAGGTAGATCATCAGAAAATCGATGCCGGTGGTGGCCGCCTTGCCGACGCTGCCGTAAAAGGTCCAGGAGGTGCAGTAGACCGCGATGGAAAGGGAGTAGGCATAGGGGTTGGCAATGATGCTGCGCCCGGTTTCCTTGCGTTGATGGGCGCGCCAGGCGATCATGAAGATCAGCAGGGTATACAGGAGTGATATGAGTGCCGCTGGGACGATTCCGGCGTTCACGGCTGATTGTTCCCCTGCTGCCTGTCATCGGAATGTCTGACGGCCAGGGTGAAGAGGTAGATGACCAGGATGGAGACCGGCCAGCCGATGATGAAATAGAGGAACATGAGGGGAAAGCCGAAAATGGTGACCGGCTTGTTGAAGATGTGCAGGAAGGGGAAGTTCATCATGATGATGCCCATGATGAAAAAGATGATCCAGGATTCCGGCAATTGCAGCCGGTGCAACAACCGCTGGCGCAGGTGTTTCGGCATGTCAGCCAAGCCTCCCGTAAATGGCGCTGGTGAGGGTTGCGGGCGGGCCATCGGCGGGGACGGGGATCAACAGGCCCTCTTCCGCGCCGGGCGGTTCGAACGCCTGGCGCTGCCTGTCGAGCAGTTCCACCCGCCCATCCGAGACGGACGCGCCCTTTGCGCTGCGTTCCACCAGCCTGCGCCGGTTTTCGGTGTCGCCACAGGTTACGTGCAGGATGACGAACGCGGCCGCGGAGCGCCCGGCCAGGGCGGCACAGCGGGTGCGGTCCTCCCTGCGGCTGAAGCTGGCATCGATGATCACGGAACGCCCGGCGGCAAGCTCCGTCTCCGCCAGCCGAAGCAGTTCGGCATAGGTGGCATCGCTGGTTTTGCGGTCATAGAGTCCCACGGCATAGGCCTCGGTCACGGGCGCATCCGGCCGGATGCCCGCCAGGCGCTTGCGGACCGTATCGGAATTGAAACCGGCAATCCCCAGTTCAAAGGCGACCTGGCCGGCCAGGGAACTCTTTCCGCTTCCCATCAGCCCACAGGTGATGAAGAGGGTCGGCCGCAGCGCGCGGCGCTCGATATAGCCCCGCGCCAGCCTGAAGTACCTGACGGCCCGGTCGCGGGCCGACTCCCGTCCCTGCGGGTCGATATCCCCGTCGTTCAGGCGGAAGCTTTCCACCTTGCCGCGTACGAAGGCACGGTAGACCTTGTAGAAATCGACCAGGGCCATCATGCCGTTGTCGCCCGACGCCTCCCGGTAGGCCGTAAGCACATCCCCGGCCAGGTCGTGGCGTCCGTGGAAGTCCAGGTCCATCAACAGGAAGGCCACGTCCGCCGCGGTATCGCAACAGCGGAACCGCTCGTTGAACTCGATGCAGTCGAAGATGGAGACCCGGTGGTCGATCATGCAGATGTTTTCCAGGTGGATGTCACCGTCGCATTCGCGGATAAAACCATCGGCAACCCGGCTGGCAAAGAGCGCCGCATTATCCTCCGCGAACGAGGCAACCCATGTGCGGATCACCTCACGTTCCTCCGCGGAAAGGGTCGTGCCCTGGAAAGGGACCATCTGCTCGAAGTTTTCCTGCCAGTTGAACATGATCCGGTCAAGGTTGCCGTATTCGGAGATGGCGGGGGAGGTGAGGGCGTTATGGTGAAAGTCGGCTATGGTCCGGGCCACGCCGGCCATGTCGCCGGATGAGATCTCTCCCTTTTCCACCAGGCGGGCCAGTATCCGGTCCGCCGGCAGGCGCTTCATTTTGACGGCATGGTCGATAACCGGGCCGTCGCCGTGAAAGGCGGCGCCGGTCGGGGTTTCCCGCAGCTCCACGACCCCCTCGTACATGTCCGGGCAGAGCCGGCGATTCAGCCTGACCTCCTCGTTGCAGTAGAAACGGCGGCGATCAATGGTGGAAAAATTGAGGAACCCGAAATCGACCGGTTTTTTGACCTTGTAGGCATGGCTGTCGGTCAGAAAGATCCATGAAATATGGGTTTTAACCATCGTAACGGAGCGTGTCCGCTCGGGATAGGCGTCTGTTTTCAGAAGTGATTTTAGCATGGCAGGGATCATGGCAACGCCTCATTTTTGCGGAAAGCCTATCATCAAACCATCCCATCCGCAAGCTATTGGGCGTTATGATAATCGTTTGACGCTGGTATGGTTTCATGCTAAATTTTATTACTTTTTTTCATGAAATGGACTGCCCCGGCGATGCCCCTTTACCTGATCATGCTGCTCTCTGTCGCGATGCTTTCGTCGTGTGCCACTGTCGAGGGCTTTCCAAGCCCCGATGACACCACCTCCCCGGTATTCAGTGATAACCGTGCCCGCGCCGTGTACCTCTACTCCCGCGCCCATCTGGCGAGCATTGAGGGCGATTATCCGGCCGCCCTGGACTTTTTGCGTGACGCCCTTGAACTCGACCAGCAGTCGGCCTTTCTCCATACGGCCATGGCTGAGGTCAAGATCAAGATCGGACAGGTGCCGGAGGCGATGGAATACCTCGACAAGGCGATCAAGATCGATCCATCCTATCGCGAGCCCTACGTCATGGCCGGCGCCATCATGGTGCT
>JAATGX010000144.1 GCA_015688915.1 Desulfuromonadales bacterium | reverse complement strand
GCCTGATCTGGGTGCCGCTGGGGGTTATTATCGGGCTCAACCCACGGCTGGCGACCAGGGTGCAGCCGCTGGCCCAGTTTCTGGCGGCCTTTCCGGCAAACCTCCTCTTCCCGGTGGCGGTCTTCCTGATGGTTCGCTATCGCCTCTCGCCGGAGATCTGGACGGCGCCGCTCATGATCCTGGGGACCCAGTGGTACATCCTCTTCAATGTCATCGCCGGGGCGTCCGCCATTCCCACCGATCTGCGCGAGGCGGCCCGCAACCTGGGTGTCACCGGGTGGCGGCTCTGGAAGCGGCTGCTGCTGCCCGGCATCTTCCCCGCCCTGTTGACCGGCCTGGTGACCGCCTGCGGCGGCACATGGAACGCCAGCATCGTTGCGGAAGTGGTAAGCTGGGGAGACACCAGGCTCACGGCCACCGGTATCGGCTCCTACATCGCCCAATGGGCCGAACGGGGCGACTACCCCCACATCGTTCTCGGGATCGCCGTCATGAGCCTCTACGTGGTGGCGCTCAACCGTTTTGTCTGGCGGCGTCTCTATACCATGAGCCAGACCAGATTTCGTCTGGATTGAAAGGAACAGCACATGGAAGCACTTCGCACGGAAAATACGCTGCTCAGACTTACCGATATCAGGAAGTCGTACAAGAAAAGCGGGGGGGACGAGCATCTGGTACTCGATGGCGTCAATCTCGCCATCGCCGAGGGAGAGATCCTTGCCCTGCTCGGCCGCTCCGGCTCGGGCAAGTCCACGCTGCTGCGCATCATCTCGGGGCTGACGCAACAGGCGGCCGGAGAGGTCCTCTACTGCGGCAAACCGGTGAACGGCCCGGTGGAGGGGATGGCCATGGTGTTTCAGACCTTTGCCCTTTTCCCGTGGCTGACCGTACTGGAGAACGTGGAACTGGGGCTGGAGGCCAGGAGGGTTCCCCAGGAGGAGCGCCGTCGCCGGGCCCTGGCCGCCATCGACCTGATCGGCCTGGACGGTTTCGAGTCGGCCTATCCCAAGGAGCTGTCCGGAGGGATGCGGCAGCGGGTCGGTTTTGCCCGCGCCCTGGTGGTGGAACCGACCCTGCTCCTGATGGACGAGGCCTTTTCCGCGCTCGACGTGCTCACGGCCGAGACGCTCCGCACCGACCTGATCGAACTCTGGCTGGAGCGCCGCATCCCCACCAGGGGGATCCTGCTGGTCTCCCACAATATCGAGGAGGCCGTGCTGCTGGCCGACCGGATCGTGATCCTGGGAAGCAACCCCGGACGGGTGATCGCGGAAATGACGGTGCCGCTGCCGCAGCCGCGGGACCGTGAAGCATCGGCCTTCCGCCAGATCGTCGATGAGGTCTATGCCCTGATGACCAGGCGTCCCCGTGGCGTCAAGGTGGAAGCGGTGCCGCTCTCCCACCGTCTTCCGGACGCGCATGTCAACCGGTTGGCCGGCCTGCTGGAGGCGCTGGCGGCCGAACCCTACAACGGCAAGGCCGATCTGCCCGAACTGGCCTACCAGATGGGATTCAGCGTCGATCAACTCTTTCCGCTTCTTGAAGCACTCGATATCCTCGCCTTTGCCCATATCGAAGGCGGAGATGCCGAACTGACCGCCTCGGGTAAGAGTTACGTCGATGCCGACATTCTGCGCCGCAAGGAGATATTTGCCGGGCATCTCATCAGGCATGTCTCCCTGGCGGCCCACATCCGCAAGGTGCTTGACGAACGGCCCGGCAACCGGGCCAGGGAGGATCGGTTCCTGAGAGAGCTTGAGGATTTCTTCAGTGAAGATGAGGCGGAAAGGGTGTTGCAGGTGGCCATAGAGTGGGGGCGCTATGCGGAGCTTTTTGCCTATGAGGAGGGCGCCGGCGTTCTCAGCCTGGAAAACCCGGTCGGCTTCACGAAAGAGGAGGAGAAGGCGGGGAATTGACGATGCCGTCCCGCGGAATCTCCGGATTATCGGGCTTCCGGGATGTTGAAATTCCGCTGATGCCCTGGTCCCGTGAATCCCGTTTTGGACAAGGTTGGCCTATGCCCCGGTATTCTCCCCGTTGACCGGTAGCGTGATGATAAATGTCGTTCCTTTCCCCACCACGCTTTCCACCTCGATCCGCCCGCCGTTGTTTTCCACGATGCCATAGGAAATGGAGAGCCCCAGGCCGGTGCCGTCGGCTTTGGTGGTAAAAAACGGATCAAAGATCCGCTGGAGGTTTTCCTCGGGGATTCCGCACCCGGTATCCGCGATCTCGGTGCGGACGAATGCGCCATCACCCGAACGGCTGGCAATGATCGACAGGTTGCCGCCGTCCGGCATGGCATGACCCGCATTGATGAACAGGTTCACAAAGACCTGCTGGATCTGGTTCGGGTCCGCATAGATCTGCGGCAAGCCACGGTCGTAGCGTTTATTGACGGTTATGGTATGGAAGCCGGGGAGTTGATGGAAGAGATCCATCACCTTTTCCAGCACTGTTTCGATGGAGAACGACTCCTTGCGCGGCACCGCTTCGCGGGAAAATTCCAGCAATTGCTTCACGATATCGGCACAGCGGCGGGTTTCGGAGATAATCCGTTCCATGTCCGGTTTGAGGGCCGCTTCGAGGCGCTTGTCCGTGTTCAGGATCGAGGCGTACAGCAGCACGCCGGTGAGCGGATTGTTGATCTCGTGGGCGATGCCCGCCACCAGGTTGCCCAGTGCCGCCAGCCTCTCCGAGCGCTGGAGTTGGGCCTCCATTTGCTGGATCTCGCGGCTGCGCTCCTCCACCTTCTGTTCAAGGCTGTCGGCCCATTCCCGCAGTTCTTCGCTGGCCTTGCCCAAGCTTTCGGTCATCCGGTTGACCGCCTCGGACAGTTCACCGAGCTCGTCGCGGGATGTGGCCGCCACCCGGGCCTTCAGGTCCCCCGACGCCACCAGGGCGGCATGGCGCATCAGGCGTTTTACCGGGCGGTTGACGAGGCGCCGCGTCAGGAAGGTGATCAATACCCCGATCAACACCAGCAGCACACAGGTCATGACGATGAACTGCATACGGTATTCATGGGATTTTTGCTGGAGGTTTTTTATCGAGATGGCGATGTCCATTACCCCCAGGACCCGGTGGTCGCTGCGGTGAAAATGGCAGGCGCCGGTCGAGCAGCCCGGCTGATTGTAGATGGCCTTGGTGAGCCCCAGCACCTCCTTGCCGTCGGCGGTGCGGTAGATCCGGCTGCGGTTCATGGTGCTGGTGTCGACCCGCGGATTATGGGTTTTATGGCACATGGCGCACATCTCGGCGCTCTTGCCGACAACGGTGCCCGCCTCCTCCTCCGCCACACTGGAAAAGGCCACCCGCCCTTCACGGTCGATGAGGCGGATATGCTCGATATCGTTACTCCGGGCAATGCGGCCGATCATCTGGTAAAGGCTGGCCTTGTCGTTCTTCATCATGGCGTCGTAGGTGCTCTGGCTGATGATCTCGGCCACCTGGTCGGCATTGGCAACGGCGTATTCGATCATGACGTTGCGGAAGTTTTTGAGATTGATATAGTCGAGCAGCCCCATGAACCCTATCAGGATCAGGGAGGTGGCAAAGGTGAGCTTGGTAATCAGGGAAGGGCGGAATTGCACGGTGCAGTCCTTTGGATGCCGCAGTGTATGCAGAGTTACATACAGCTAACGCCGGGTTCCGTCAAGTTTTCCGGCAGCTTCTCCCGGTGAGTCGTTCGTCCGGCGGTGATGACCGTAGACCCGCGCGATGAAACCCTCGCGGATTGCCGGATTATCGAGGCGATCTTCCTCTTCCACCGGCAGCGGTGGGAAGCGGCGGACCAGGGACTTGGCGAACAGGCCGCTGCCGTGACCGGCCAACACCCCGTCATGATGGATGTCGACCCGGGACAGTCCG
>JAATGX010000110.1 GCA_015688915.1 Desulfuromonadales bacterium | reverse complement strand
GGTGCCGGTGTCCTGGCAGACCGGGAGTTCGAAATTTGCCGAAATCTCGGCGTTGCGCAGGAAAGCCAGGGCAACTCCCTTATCGTTCATGGACGCTTCGGGATCGGTCAGGATCTTGGCCACCTGCTCGTTGTGAGCCGGGCGCAGCAGGAAGGAGACGTCCTTCATGGCCTCGTTGGCCAGAATCGTAAGGGCCTCGGGACAGACCCTGACGACCTGCTTGCCGGCAAACTCGGCCAGCTCGACGTATTTTTCGGAGCCTTCGATCTTACGGTACCTGGTTTCATCCGTGGTAATGGGGAAGGGGTCCTGGTAGTGGAATTCGGGGGTTGCCATCTGATGGTACTCCTTTCGCGGTATGAAATAAGGACTGCTGAAGATTGTGTATACGATTCAAGGCATACTAGTGAATAAATGGTTTTTTGTCGAGAGTGAAGTTACTCGTGTTGAAATGATTAGAATTTGACACATATGCCGGGGTATGGTAACTGTAGAACCTCGGTTTATCATAGGGTTGACGGGAGTTTTTCCATGTTCAAGAGTCTTCGTGAGGATATAAATTCGGTCTTCGAGCGCGATCCGGCCGCCCGCAACGTGCTGGAGATCATTTTCTGTTATCCCGGCCTGCACGCCCTTTGGATCTACCGCATTGCCCACTGGTTCTGGACTAACAAATTCTTTTTCCTGGGCCGTTTCACCTCCCATGTCGGCCGTTTCCTGACCGGTGTCGAAATCCATCCCGGCGCCAGGATCGGACGCAAGTTCTTCATCGACCATGGTATGGGGGTGGTGATCGGCGAAACCGCCGAAATTGGTGACAATGTCACTCTGTATCACGGCGTGACCCTTGGAGGGGTGACCTGGGACAAGGTCAAGCGCCACCCGACCCTGGAGGACAACGTGGTGATCGGCTCCGGCGCCAAGATCCTGGGGCCGTTCACCGTGGGCAAGGGGGCCAAGATCGGCTCCAACTCCGTGGTGGTCAAGGCGGTGCCGGAAAACGCCACGGTGGTCGGCATCCCCGGCCGGGCCGTCCTGGCGGAGGAAAAGAAGCGAGAGGAACGCCCCGACTTGCAGCACGGCCAACTGCCCGACCCGGAGGCCACGGCCATCGCCTGCCTGTTCGACCAGATCCGCGAGCTGGAGAAAAAATATGACGCCCTGGCACGGGAGCATGAGGAATTGAGGAAGAAAGTCAGCGGCTGATCACCCCCTCAACCCCTTCCTTATCAAGGAAGGGGCTTTAAATCACCTCGTGATTCCGGGTGGTTGCTTCTTGACGCATTTTTGCAAATCTGCCATAGTCACCCCATGATCAAACGCCAGACAACCATCAACCGCATCTTCAAAATCACCGGCATCGGCCTGCATACCGGCCAGCCGGTCACCCTGGAATTCCTGCCGCGCCGGGAGTTCGGCATCGCCTTTGTCCGCAACGGTTGCATCATCCCGGCCCGCTACGACATGGTGACCGACACCCGCCTTTCCACCCTGATCGCCAGGGATGGCGCCTCGGTATCGACCATCGAACACCTTATGGCGGCCTGCTATTTTTCCGGCATTACCAACTGTCTGGTCTACATCGATGGCCCCGAGGTGCCCATCATGGACGGGTCGGCCTGGGAGTTCTACCAGGGGATGTGGAAGGCGGGCGTCTACGAGTTTCCCGAAAACGAGGTGTACCTGAAGGTGCTCCGCCCGGTCGAAGTCCAGCATAAGGACGCCTGGGTCCGGATCAAGCCGCTCAACATGCTCGACATTACCATGACGATCGAATTCCGCCAGCCCGTGGGAAAACAGAAGAAGCGGGTCACGGATGTGGAGAATGCCTTTGCCATCGTCAACTCGCGCACCTTCACCTTGCAGGAGGAGATCGAGGCCATCAAACAGGCCGGCCTGGCCAAGGGGGGGTCGCTGGATAACGCGGTGGTCGTCGGCAGCGATGAGATCGTCAACCCCCACGGACTGCGCTACAAGAAGGAATTGGTCAATCACAAGATTCTCGACCTGATTGGCGACCTCTACACCAGCGGCTACCGTATCCTCGGCAAGGTGGAGGCCAACAAGACCGGCCATCATCTCAACAATCTGCTGCTGCGCGAACTCTTCTCCGATCCCGCAAACTACGCTATTTACTGAAGAGTCTCGTGAGTTTTGTGAGTTCTGTGAGTTCTGTGAGTTACATGCGTTAAACATACTCAGTCCTCACCGCCCCAGTATTACCTCTCCCGTATCCGTAAACAGCCTCACCGGCAGTTCGAACACCCTCTGGAAGACGTTCAACACGCCCTTGGCCATGGCTTTGACCGGGATGGCGGTCACCGTCGGATCGGACCATTTCCCCTTGGCCTCGAAATAGGCCGTCAGGAAGGCCTTGCTCTTCCCGGTGAGCAGCCATCCCACCACCGGGATGCGGTTGACGACCTTGTCCACGGTCTGGAGCGGCTGTACGCCGATGGTCAGGTCCAGATCCTCCTTGACGATATTGGCTTTTCCGATGATCGACATATTGATGGCATCGCCACGGATAAAGAGGTTCTGGCTGGAGGCGATACCCTCCTTGATATCGATGGTGCCCCTTATTACGTTGTAGGGCATGCCGTCCGAGACCATGTCGGGAAGCTGAAATTTGAGAAGCTGAGACACGTTGAGGATGGAGAACACCTTGGAAAGGACGTTGAATCGGCGCAGGGTCCCCTTTTCCAGGCGCAGTTTCACGTTGCCGGAGGCGGTTTGCTTGACGTCGGCCCAGGTTGCACCCCGGGCAGTCACGTCTCCCTGCATGTTCATGGTTCCGGTTACCTCCCGGGAGATGTCCAGTGCATGAAAAAGGTGTTCGGCGTTGATGTGTTCAAGATTGAAACCAAGGTCGTAATGGTTCCCCTGGGCACCGGCGGTGAGCTTCCCTTTGGCGGAGACCCGGCCGTCAAACATGGTCGCATCCAACTCCCGCAAACTGAGCACCCCCCCATCCCTGGACAGGTTGGCATTCAGTTTGCTGAACGCGATCTTGTGATAGGTGCCGGACTCGACGCTCAGTCGGAGTTTCAGGCTCAGCTTCGGGTCGTTCTGCCCGGCATCGCCCTGATCTCCCAGTTTTCCCAGCAACAGTACGTCATCCAGGTTGAGCTTCGGGGAGGTGACCGTAAGGTTGGCCTCCGGCGCCTTGCCGGTGGTGTACAGACCGTTGACGGTGAAGTGGGATGAGTTGAACTGGCCCGAGAGGCTGTGGATGGTGTATGTGCCGTCATTCTGGAAGATCGAGGCATTCAGCCGGCGGATGGCCGCATTGCTCGCAGGTGGGGCAAGATTGGCATCGCGCAGGAAGAATTCCGGCGATGATAGCGTGATCTCCGCCTCGGGATTCCTGAAATTCCTGATCCTGCCCCGGCCGGTGATGAAGGAGCTTCCGTAACGAACGGTGACGCTGGATGTCTCCAGGCTGTTCCCTTTGAAGGCAACAGTGCCGTTGATGTTGTTGATCGGCTTCAGGCTCCCGCCCGGCTGGAGGGAAAACGCATTCAGGGCAACGGTGCCGCTGTAATCCATGGCCGCGAAATCCTCGGGATTGCCGCTCCCGGAGATGCGAGCCTGAACGCGGCCCTGGGGGTGGTACTGTTGCCAGTGCGTGAGGATCGGAACGGACCCGTTCAGGGTGAACTGATTCGTCTGAAGCTCGAATCCCAGGTAGGGCCGGTCGGAGTATCTGAGC
>JAATGX010000223.1 GCA_015688915.1 Desulfuromonadales bacterium | reverse complement strand
GCCGCCGGCATGGGCGGCGGCACCGGCACCGGCGCCGCACCGGTCATCGCCGAGGCGGCCCGCGAATCGGGCGCACTGACCGTGGGCGTCGTCACCAAGCCGTTCACCTATGAAGGCAAGGCCCGCGCCGAACTGGCGGAACAGGGCATTCACGATCTCAAGAAGCATGTGGACTCCCTGTTCATCATCCCCAACGATCGTCTGATCAGTCTGGCCGGCAAGAATATGTCGCTGTTCGACGCCTTCAAGCCGTCCGATGACGTGTTGCGCCAGGCCGTGCAGGGGATTGCCGAACTGATCACCTCCACCGGCCTGATGAACCTGGACTTTGCCGACGTGAAAACGGTCATGAGCGTGCGCGGCATGGCCATGATGGGCATCGGCACCGGCACCGGCGAGAACCGGGCTGCCGACGCCGTGAACGCCGCCATCTCCAGCCCGCTCCTGGAAGACAACGACATCTCCGGTGCCAAGGGCGTACTGGTCAATATCTCCGGGTCGGCCTCCATGACCATGGATGACTACAACACGGTCAACCGCATCGTCCACGAGAAGGTGCATGAGGAGGCAAGCATCAAGATCGGTGTTGTCAGGGATGACGACCTGGGCGAGACGGTCAAGGTGACCGTCATTGCCACTGGGTTCGGCGATCGTTTCGATGCGGACACGGCGCGTGAAATCCGCAGGGGCGCATTACCGCTTGTGGAGAAACATACCGTGAACAAGAACGTACTGGATATCCCCACCTTCAAACGCGACCGCCTGCAGACGGAAAACGCCACCCGCGTCAGACCGGTTGTCACCTATCTGGAAGAGGATGAGGACCAATACGATATCCCCACCTTCCTGCGCAAGTCGGTGGACTGATCCGAACATATATGCACGAGGGGGTTGTGTTCATCGCCCCTTCTTTTATCGCCCGGTTTCTCCGCTTTCCCCCTCCTGGAGCCCCGGGCGTTTTTTTGTCCCGGGGACCTGTCGGATCATGACGCCTGCTTGACAAACGGGAAGGCTGAGGTAGCATAAATTGCACCGGTTGCCCACGCTGGGAGGCAACCCGGATACCACCAGAGGGAGAGAGATCATGAGCATTGATGTCCAGGAAGCGATAAAACGCGCGATACAGACGGAAAAAAACGCCATGCATTTTTATCAGTATGGTGCGGAACGGCTCAAGGATGCCGCCGCCAAGCGGACGTTCGAACTCCTGGCCGGAGAAGAGCGTGAGCACGCCGGCCATTTTTACCGGATCTACCGGGGAACCGACATCCCTTCCCTGGGCGCCTTCCTCGACACCCCGATCGACAATGAATCCGGCTGGCTGGCCTCGATTACCAAGGCAGTGGCCGAGAATTTCAACGAGCAGCAGGTGATGGAAGTGGCCCTGGAGAAGGAGAAGAATCTTGAGCAGGCCTTGCGGGAGGCGGCCGGGAAGATGAGCGACCCCGAGGTGCGGGAGGTCTACGAGTTGAACGTCCGTGAAACCCATAACCACTATCTGTTGATCGAGTCGGAATACGCCCGGATCATGGGTATGGTGCACGAGACGGACATGGATATCTATGTACGGGAATGACGGGGATGCCCCATGATCTGTGTAGAACCGCGAAAAGCCTGCCGAAGCAGGCTTTTCCTTTTTCAATTGGCCCGGTCCCCGCCATACCTCAATGCCTCGAATCCGGCATGGGTGAGATAGAAGGCATTGCCCTGCATGCCGAGTACCCCGTTATCGAGAAGCTGTACCACGCCGGCACTGAATTCGTTGTTGTCGATGCCCTTACGTTCGATTTCAAACTGGGCAAGGACGATGTTGATGGAATCTCCGGGCCGCATGTCTCGCGACTGCAGCAACTCAAAGATGGCTTGCCTGGTCGCGCCATCCCTGACATGACTTTCGTTATACGCCACATTTGTTCTCGCCTGTTTTATCACGACTGTTTCCTCCCTGAGACATGAAAAAGATCCTGGTGGATGGCCTGCACCAACTCATATACCAAAATCCGTGCCAAGCTTTGCAAGTGCCCATGCCACAAGCGTTTGCAGCTACGAGTGTCTCTGTGGGCCAGGGATGGTTCAGGTTTGGCAGTACTGAAACGTAAAGTTTCTTTACGCTAATTGGGCTGTGCGTTGTAATATTTTGATATTGTTGCTACTTTTAAGCGTAAAGTTTTTTTACACTGGGTACGGTAAGGCCTGTAAATGCCCTGTTCATGGGATTTTACATAGAACGTAAAGAAACTTTACACACCAGGTCCGCACGGAGTGATGATCTGCTGGATAGATGCCTGTTATGGACGGTCCGGAGCGGCTGTGCCGAATGGCTTTTGTGGCGGAAATGGAAAGCGGGTCCAGCCCGGAGGCTGAACCCGCTTGAGCAGGGGGGAGGATCGGAGGATCAGGCGCGGGAGATGAACCTGCCGTCGCGGGTATCGACCTTGATCCGTTCGCCCGACTCCAGGTACGGGGGCACCTGGAGCCGGAGGCCGGTCTCCAGGACCGCTTCCTTGGTCTGGGCCGTGGCGGTGGCGTTTTTCATGGCCGGCGCGGTTTCGGTGACGGTCAGTTCCACGGTCATGGGTAGCTCGACGTTGACCATCCGCCCCTCGAACAGCCCCAGCACCACCTCGGTCCCTTCCAGCAGGTAGGGGGCAAGGGACTCGAACTCGCCCTCGGGCATCTCGAACTGCTCGTAGGTTTCCAGGTCCATGAACACCCCTTTACCGCCGTCGGCATACAGGAACTGCCCCTTGTTGCGGCCATAGTCGGCCTCGTCCACCTTGTCGCCGGAGCGGAAGGTCTTTTCCAGCACCTGGGCGGTGAGCAGGTTGCGGTACTTGGTTCTGACCATGGTGTTGGCCCCGCGTGCCGTGGGGGAGCTGACAGTGACATCGACGATCACGCAGGGCGCTCCGTCCAGTTGGATGACCAGACCTTTTTTGAAATCAGACGTGGTAAACATTGAAACTCCTTTAATAAAATCTGGCTCTCACAGAGCTCACAGAGGCACGGAGAAAACCTCTGCCGTGAAACAGGCAATGAACCACTACGGGTTAACTCATTGAATGCTATTGGATGACGCGGGGTTTCTTGCGGCATGTTACTTTTGTAGAAGTCAGGCCTTTCTCCGTGCCTCCGTGAGCTCTGTGAGAGGCCGCTTGTCAGATTTCAGCCCTTGCGCCGGTATTCGGCCGTGGGCCAGAAGGGGATGCCGCCACGCGGGGTGAACTCGCCCCGCACCGTGAGCCAGACCGGGTCGAGCAGCTTCACCAGGTCGTTGCAGATGCGGTTGACGCCGGCCTCGTGGAATTCGCCGAACATGCGGAACGAACCCAGGTAGAGTTTGAGGCTTTTGCTCTCCACGCACCGCTGGTCCGGCTGGTAGTCAATTACGATCCTGGCGAAATCGGGCTGGCCGGTCATGGGGCAGAGACAGGTGAACTCGGGGCACTCGATGTGCAGCGTTCCCACCACGCCGGCCGGGTTCATGCCGGGCTGGGCAAAGGGGCTGGGAAACGCCTCCAGCAGTCCGGCCTCCGGGTGGTCGTAGCTATAGGCGGTTGCGCCGCTGCCGAGCGATTTCAGGTTGTCGTGCAACATCGTGGTTTCTCTCTCCCTTCAGGTCATTCGGGAAAACGGCGATATCATAGCATCGAAGCGATTGACAATCAAATGTTCATGGTGCGGCTGCTTTATGCGGGCCGTTCATCGTCCGGCTCCAGGGTCTGACGCAGGACCTTGCCCAGGTCGGACAGCTTGTAAGGCTTCTGAATGAAACCGGTCAGCCCCTTGCCGATAAAGCGCTGGCTCACCTCGAATTCGTTGTAGCCGCTGGACATGATCACCCGGACGTCATCCCTGATGCGGCGCAGTTCGCGGAAGGTTTCCTCGCCGTCCATGCGGGGCATGGTCAGGTCGAGCAGCACCGCCCTGATCTCTTCGCGCCGCTCCTTGAATATCTCCAGGGCCTCCCGGCCGTCACGGGCGCTCAGGACGGTGAACCCGAGCCCCTCCAGCATCTCCTGTCCCAGCGCGCGGATGGTTTCTTCGTCATCTACCAGCAGGATCGTGCCGCTTCCCCGCCAGGGCGCCTCCTCGGCAGTCATGCCCGACAACCGCGCAGCATGACCGGAGATAGCCGGAAGGAGTATTTTGAACGTCGTCCCCTTGCCCGGTTCGCTGTAGATCTTGATGGCGCCCTTATGGCCGCGTACGATGCCGAGTACGGCGGCCATGCCCAGGCCACGCCCGGTGAACTTGGTGGTGAAAAACGGGTCGAAGATCCTGGCAAGGGTGTCCCGGTCCATGCCGCAGCCGGTGTCGGCCACCTCCACATAGACATAGAGTCCGTCGGAGAGTTGTTCGTTGAGCCAGATATCGTCCAGGTAGCCCCGGTCGCACCGCATGGCACCGGTCGTGATGGCGATCACGCCGCTCTTGTCGCCGATGGCCTCGGAGGCGTTGATGACCAGGTTCATCAGCACCTGGCGGATCTGGGTCGCATCGACCTCGACGGCGGGAAGGTCGGGAGCCCGGTTGAAGCGCAGAAGCGCCTTTTTGGAGATGGACACCTCCAGCATGTGGGTCATCTCCGCGACCAGGTCGCCCAGGTCGATGACCTCGACCAGGAACCGTCCCTTGCCGGAGTAGGCCAGCATCTGGCGAGAGAGGTCGGCCGCGCGCTGGGCGGCCTGTTCGATGCTGAGCAGGTTGTCGCGGGCCGGAGAGGCGGGGTTGAGGCGCATCATGGCCAGTTCGGCGTGGCCGAGGATGGACATCAGGATGTTGTTGAAGTCGTGGGCGATGCCTCCCGCCAGCACTCCCAGGCTCTCCAGCTTCTGGGCGTGCTGCATCTGCGTCTCCAGTTTGTGCCGCTCCGCCTCGGCCTGTTTGCGCTCGGTTATGTCCTCAACCACCTCGATGAACCCGGTGGCGGTCCCGTTGCCGTCGAAGAGCGGCACGGTACGGACCCGCACCGCGAGACGGCTGCCGTCCTCGCTGACCGCCTCGGTATTCACTTGGCTGACGCCGCCGGTCTGCATGGAAATGCTGCCGGGGCAATGGGGACAGGTGTGCTCACCTTGTTCGAACTGTTCGTAGCATGGCTGGCCGATCAAGGATTCCGGCGCACGGCCGAACCATACGGATTGGGTGCGGTTTGCCATGACGATGCGATGATTGCAGTCGATCAGGGCGACCCCCAGCGGCAGGTTGTCCACCAGCGTGCGATAGAACTCTTTGCCGGCCCGCAACGCCTCCTCGGCCCGCTCCCGCTCCCGTATCTCGGAGGTCAGTCTCTGATTGGCCCCGGAAAGCTGCCGTGTCTGTTCGTCCACCATTCGTCGCAACAACAGCGGCCGTTCGTACAGCGTGCGTAGCATGATGGTGAGGAGCGTGCTGAAGAGCAGCGCCATGAAACACTCTGCGGCAATGGCCGGAGTGGAGCGCCAGCCGGTCCGGGGTTCCAGGCTGAGGGTCCAGGAGCCGTTGGGTACCTCGATGTTGCGACGTACCGCCGCCGTGAGCGGGATAGCGGAGGAGCGGGCGAATATATCCCGCTTTTCCGTATCGGGACGGATGCGGGAAAGCTCGTAGTGGAAACCGTCTTCAACGATCCGCTGCAGCCTGACGGCGTCGAGGAAGTCGGGGATGCGTATGACGACGGCCACCATGCCCCAGAAATATTCGCTGTTGTCCGGCCGATGCAGAAAGACCGGCAGCCGTCCCACGACCGCCTGCCCCCCCTGGACGAGCTCGAACGGGCCGGTCAGGGCCAATCTGCGCGTCTTGACGGCCTCATTGCCTTGTACGGTGTCGTCCAGCAGGTTGAGGCCGATGGCTTTTTCGTTTCCCCGCAACGGCACGATCTGGCGGATGATGCCGCCGGGGGCCAATTGCAGGGAACTGATGCCGTCGTAAAGGGAAAGCATCTCGGTTCCCAACGGGTCGAACTGATCGATGCGGCCGTTTCCCTGGCGGATGAGCGCGGCCAGGGCGTAGGTGACGGAAAGGGAACGGTTCAGCCGATCCTGGATGGTGGCGGCGAGGTGGGCGGTACTATCGCCGGCCTGCTTCTGCCTGCCCTGGAGGCGATAGTTTTCAACGGCCACTACGACCAGGCCGCCCAGCAGGGAGGCCACCAGGAAAGTCAGCACCGTGACGACCCGGACCCTGGCCGCGCTTGGGGTATGTACGGAGGGCGAGCCGGATGCTGTTTCGCGGGATGGAGACGTGCTGTCGGGCATGTCGGTTCCTCAATCAGGTTCGAGACGGGCGTGAAGGAGAAGTCCATGAATCATCGAGTGAACCCTGTTGATGGAGTACATACTATATCCGCGCGGTGATTGCAAAACGTTATGTCGTTCCGTCCAAAAACATGTATACTTTTCCTCACAGAATTCCAGCCAAAGCGAGCCTGACCATGAAATTCCGCGTTTCCGAGCAGATAGAGAAGGTCGGTTTTCCCCCCATCACCGAGGTAAAAGGCTGGGTCGCGGGGCGTCCCGGCAACGGGCCGCCGCTGATCGACCTTTGCCAGGCGGTGCCGGATTACCCGCCCGCCCCGGAATTGCTCGCCTACTTGAAGGAACAACTGGATGATCCCCGAACCGCCCGCTATACCCCGGACGAGGGGCTGCCCGAGGTCCGCGGCGCGGTGTGCGACCGTTATCGGCGCCGTTATGCGGCCAAGATGGAGCCGGACCACCTCTGCCTGACCGTGGGCGCCAGCCAGGCCTTCTGGCTGGCGATCATGACCCTGTGCCGCGCCGGCGACGAGATGATCCTGCAGGCACCCTGCTATTTCGATCATCCCATGGCCCTGGAGGCGCTCAAGGTCAGGCCGGTCTTTGCCCCTTTTGACGAAAGCGGCAAAGGGCTGCCCAATCCGGAGGTCATCGGCCGGTTGATCACTCCCCGCACCCGGGCGATCCTGCTGGTGACCCCCAGCAACCCCACCGGCACGGTGATCCCGCCGGCGCTGTTGACCGAATTGTACCTGCTGGCCCGCAAACACCGCATCGCCCTGGTCGTGGACGAGACCTACGCCGATTTTGTGGCGGCGTCGCCCCACGAGCTGTTCACCATCCCCGACTGGCACGGCACCCTGGTACAGATCATGTCCTTCGGCAAGACCTATGCGCTGACCGGCTTCCGCGCCGGTCTGCTGGCCGGTTCCCCGGAGGTTGTCCAGCACGCGCTGAAAATACAGGACACCATGGTGGTCTGCCAGCCGCACCTCACCCAACTTGCCCTGAAATTCGGCGTGGAGCACTTGGATGACTGGGTCGAGGCCAACCGTTTGCTGATGGATTTCCGGCACAACCTGTTCGTGAACAGGTTTACGCAGCCGGGCAACCGTTTTCGCCTGGCCGCCAGCGGCAGCTTTTTCGCCTGGGTGCGCCACCCGTTCAGCCATCTGAACGGCCGCCAGGTCGCCAGGAGGCTGGTGGACGAGGCCGGTATCCTCTGTCTGCCGGGCGAAGTTTTCGGCCCCGGCCTGGAAGGATACCTGCGGCTGGCCCTGGGCAATCTTCGCGAAAATATGATCCCCGAGACGATCCGGCGGTTCAGGGAGATGGGCGGCCCCTGATGGACGTCATCACCACCCACGTCAACGCCGATTTCGATTGCCTGGGCGCCATGGTGGCGGCGGCCCGGCTCTACCCCGGCGCGGCGCTCGCCTTTCCCGGTTCCCAGGAAAAGGCGGTGCGGGACTTCCTGGAACGCCATCCCGACCATTTTCCCCCGGTCACCCGGCCCAAGGATCTGGACCTGACCCTGGTCACCCGCCTGATCGTCGTGGACTGCCAGCACGCCGGCCGCATCGGCCGGTTCGCGGAGATCCTCGGCCGCCCCGGCCTGGAGGTCCACATCTACGACCACCACCCGGTCACGGAGCGCAGCATCCGCCCCACCGGCGGCATCATCCGCGCCTGCGGCTCCACGTCAACCATCCTGGCGAACGTGCTGATGGATCACGGCATGACCCTGACCCCGGAAGAGGCCACCCTGGTCATGCTCGGCATCTACGAGGATACCGGCCGGCTGCTGTTCCCCTCCACGACGGCCGACGATTTCCATGCCGCCTCCTGGCTGCTGGGGCGCGGGGCGCGGCTCAACATCGTCTCGGATTTCCTCGCCCAGGGGCTGAACGCCCGGCAGGTGGAACTGCTGAACGTCCTGCTGAAGAGCCTCAAGAGCACCGTTGTCAACGGCGTCACGGTGTCCATCGCCCACGCCGCCTGCGACTCCTATGTCGGCGACATCGCGGCCCTGGCCCACATGATGCGCGACATGGAGAACCTGGACGCCCTGTTCCTGGTGGTGGCCATGGAGAGCCGCGTCTACCTGGTGGCACGCAGCCGGGTGCCGGAGGTCAACGTGGGGGAGATCCTGCGGCGCTTCCACGGCGGCGGGCATGCCACCGCCGCCTCGGCCGTGGTGCGCGACCTTTCCCTGAAGCAGGCGCTGGAGCGGCTGGAGGAACTGCTCAGGGTGGTGGTCAGCCCCCGTGTCTGCGCCCGTGACATCATGTCCTCGCCGGTCAAGACCATGCCGTCCGGCGTCACCATAGCCGAGGCCCGGGAACTGCTGACCCGCTACAACTGCAACGCCATGCCGGTCATGGCGGGCGAGCGGATGATCGGCATCATCTCCCGCAAGACCGTGGAAAAGGCGCTCTACCACGATCTGGGCGCCTCACCGGTGGACGACTTCATGCACTCCGAGTTCATGCGGGCCACGCCCGCCACCCTGATCTCCGACATCCAGGAGTACATGGTGGAGGGGAACCGCCGCTTCGTGCCGGTGTTCGAGGGGGAGCACCTGGCGGGCACGGTGACGCGCACCGACCTGCTGCGCCACATGTACGGAGGCCGCCGGGAACAGCCCGAGGCGCTCTACGACGTGGAGGCCCTGTCCTCTATCCCCAAGAGCCGCGCCATCGCCGGTCTGATCGCCAAGCGCCTGCCGGGGGCCGCCATTGCGCTGCTGCGCGAACTGGGGAAGACCGGGGACGGTTTGGGAATGGCCGTCTACGCGGTGGGGGGCTTCGTGCGCGACCTGCTGCTTGGGGTGGACAACCTGGACATGGACGTCACCGTGGAGGGGGATGGCATCTTCTTTGCCGAACGGTTCGCCGCGGGCCACGGCTGCCGGATCCGCAGCCACCACAAATTCGGCACCGCGGTGGTGGTTTTCCCCGACGGGGCCAAGATCGACGTGGCCAGCACCCGCCTGGAGTACTACGAATCGCCGGGCGTGCTCCCCACGGTGGAGCGCTCCTCCCTGCGGCATGACCTGTACCGTCGCGATTTCACCATCAATACCTTGGCGTTCTCCCTCAATGCCGCCGGATTCGGCCAACTGACCGACTATTTCGGCGGCCAGCAGGACTTGCAGGACCGGGTGGTGCGGGTGCTGCACAACCTTTCCTTCGTGGAGGACCCGACCCGGGTCTTCCGCGCCATCCGCTTCGAGCAGCGCCTGGGGTTCCACATCGCTCTCCACACCGAGAACCTGATCCGCAGCGCCGTGCGGATGAACGTCCTGGACCGGGTGGGCGGCACGCGGCTGCTCAATGAGCTGATACTGATCCTGGAGGAGAAGGAGCCGGCCGGCGCCATGGGACGGATGTCGGCGCTCGGGCTGTTGCCGTTTGTTCATCCCGGTCTCAAAATGGTGCCGGAGACGGAACGGGTCATCCATGAGACGGCCCGGGTGCTGGTCTGGTTCCGCCTGCTCTACCTGGAAGATCCGTGCCGGCAGTGGCAGGTCTACTACCTGGCGTTGTGCGACGGCCTCGCGGCCGGGGAGTTCCTGGACGCCTGCCGCCGGTTGGCCGTGCCGGGGCGGGTCATGACCAGGGTGTTTGCCTCGCGACGCCATACCCTCGGTATCCTTGATTCGATTCAGCGCCGGCTGAAGCGCGGGCCGGAGGTCCGCAGGAGCGAGATTCACACCTGGTTCCACGGGCTGCCGCTTGAAACCCTGCTCTACCTGGCCGCCAAGGCCAGCCGCGACGAGGTGCGGCGCTTCGTATCGCTCTACCTGACCCACCTGCGCCAAGTGCGCCGCTGTCTGGACGGCGAGGCGCTCAAATCGCTGGGGCTGGCGGCGGGGCCCCGTTTCAAGGACATCATGGAACGGTTGCTGGCGGCCAGGCTCGATGGCGAGGTCACGACCGACGACGAGGAGCGGGCCTTGGCGGTCCGGCTGATCAGAACCGGGAAAAACATTTAATAACACGGAGACACGGAGAACATGGAGAAAGTCAAAATATTAACCCTTGAATCTTTTTAGGGAAAAATCAAAAGCTCGGGGTTTCACACCGTTCAGGTTTCTCTTCGTGTTATGGATTGATTTTCGGTTTTCTCCGTTGTTCCGCGTTGTGGATGATGTTACTCTGCGTGCCTCTGCTTTGTGCAGGTTACTAACTTTGTGGGAGGAATTAATGTCGGAATTTGCAAACGTAACGGTGGTGAAAAAGGCCAATATCTACTTTGACGGCAAGGTCGTCAGCAGGACGGTGCTGTTCGCCGACGGCACCAAAAAAACCCTGGGGATCATGCAGCCGGGCGACTACGAGTTCTCTACGGGCGCGGCCGAGATTATGGAAATCCTCTCCGGTGATCTGGAATGGCAGATGAAGGGGGAAACCGGCTGGAAGAAGGTCGCAGGCGGCGAGGTCTTCAACGTGCCGGCCAATTCCACGTTCGTGATGCGGGTGGCGCAGGTGACGGACTACTGCTGTTCGTTTGTCGCATAGCGGCGGCATCATGCTGATCCCGCCCCGGAAATCGGATGGAACCTGATCCCGCGCATGACAGCCCTCCACGAATCATTCCCGGTCGGCCGGTTCGCCCCCTCGCCGACCGGCGCGCTGCACACCGGCTCACTGGCGACTGCCGTGGCGAGCTGGCTCATGGCAAAGAGCGCCGGGGGGCGCTGGCTCCTGCGTCTGGACGACCTGGACACGCCGCGCCAGGTGCCGGGCATGGCCGACGATATCATGCGGACCCTGGAGCTTTTCGGCCTGGAATGGGACGGGGAGATCACCCGGCAGAGCGGGAACCTGGCGGCCTATGGGGAGGCGTTCGACCGGCTGGCGGGGATGGGGATGGTCTATCCCTGCGGCTGTTCGCGCAAGGAGATCGCCCAGGCCGCGTCGGCGCCGCACCCCGAGGACGATTGTCTGGCGTATCCCGGCACTTGCCGGGGCGGAATGAGGGCGGGTGCCGTTGTCCGTTCCTGGCGGGTGCGGACGCCGGCGGAAGAGGTTTGTTTCCATGACCTTCGCCGGGGGCCGATATGCCAGAATCTGGCGGACCGGTGCGGCGATTTTGCCCTGCGCCGTGGCGACGGCGGGTTTGCCTATCAACTGGCGGTGGTGGTGGACGATCACCTCACGGGGGTGACCCAGGTGGTGCGGGGCGACGATCTGCTCGCCTCCACGCCGCGCCAGATCCATCTTCAGCGGCTGCTGGGTTATCCACGGCCGGAGTATTGTCACCTGCCGCTGGTGACCGGTCCGGGCGGCGCAAAGCTGAGCAAGCGGGACAACCTGGTGTCCCATCGCCTGGGGAACTGGACAGGCCGGGAAGGGGCGCTGCTGGTGGCGGTGCTCCGTTTTTTGGGGCAAGAGCCGCTGGGGGAGCTGGCCGGAGCCGGCTGCTGTGAGATCCTGGCTTGGGGTGTGGCTCATTTCAACGCGGGGCGGATTCCGGCAGAAGGGGGGGAGTTACCAGTCCCACTGCACCCGTTCGGCCGCCGTGTGGGTTAACGTAGTGGATGCTCAGGGAATTCCCCGGCCCCTTGTTGCTTGACTTTTTCGAAGGGCTGTTGAATAGTGAATTCAGAAATCATCATGAGGTGCCCCATGAGTCCAGCAAGATCGGCATGTGCCAAGGAAATCTATCATGAGATTGAAACCACTCCGGAGGAGTATCTCCCGGCTCTGCTTGAGATCGTCCGGGGATTCCGCCACGGCATTTTCCTGAAACCTGCCGACGAAAGTTTCCGTCAGGGGATGCGGGAGGCACTGGAAGGGAATACCTTGCCGGTTGCTGAACTGTGGAAGGGTATTGATGCCCGCTGAAAGAGTCAGCATATCGTTTACCTTCGAATTCAAGCGCAACCTGCGCGCACTCGCCAAGAAATACCGCTCCATCCGTTCCGACACTCAACCGCTCATCGATCAACTGCTTGCCGGCAAACTTCCCGGCGACCAAGTTCCGGGGGTCGGTTTGACCCTCTTCAAGGTACGCCTCAAAAACAGCGACATTCAAAAGGGAAAGCGTTCCGGTTATCGCTGTATCTACTACCTCAAAGCCCGGAACGACATCATACTGGTCACCGTCTATTCCAAATCAGAGCAATCTGACATTACCGTTTCCAAGCTGCAATCGATTCTTCAGGAAATGGGATATTAACCGCGGAGGTTGTCAAAATCTCTCCCGCCCGCGCCAAAACTCCGCCAATCGCCGCCCGGCCTCCCCGAAATCCTCCAGTTCGATCTCCACGTCCGGGGTCCAGGGGCGATGCTTGTAGTAAAGCCTGTCGTAATACTGCCCGATCAGCCCCCGGGCCATTCCTGCCACGTCCCAACTTGCCAGCAAACCCTTCAACTCGGCATGGCGCTGCCCGCCCAGTCGCTTTCTGATCCGCTCCAGGGCCACTGCCATGGGTTCACGATATTCCTCGCGGGCATATTCCTCCGCAAGACGCCCGACGCGAGTCTCCAATGAGGCCCGGCACCAGACCTTGACGCTTTCGGACATCACCTCGTAGAGCCTGCCCGGCAGGGATATATTCCCGATGCGCTGACGTTCGCCCTCCAGCACGATGGGGAGGCCCGCCGGCGCATGGCGGAGCAGGTCCCACAACAGGGTGTCGAAGCGTTTCTGTGACGGTTGTTCTCCCTGCCCCAGGCCGCCAAAGGCCGAGCCGCGGTGACGGGCCAGGTTTTCCAGGTCGATTGCGGTCCATTGATCCGGGTCAAGGCCGTTGATGAAGGTGGTCTTGCCGGTACCGGTCATGCCGTGGATGACGATGGGCGGCGCGGGGAGCGCACAGGTCTCGAAATAGTCGATCACCTGGGCGCGGAAGGCCTTGTAGCCGCCCGTGAGCTGGACCACCGGGTAGCCGGTCATCTCCAAGAGGACCGCCATGGAGCTACTGCGCAGGCCGCCCCGCCAGCAATAGGCCAGCACCGGCCTTCCTTCGGCATGGGCGACGACCTCGTGCACCATGGCGGCAAAACGGCCGCAGGTCAGCTCCAGGCCGCGCATCCGTGCCTGGGGCGCTCCCTGCTGTTTGTAGATGGTGCCGACCTCCACCCGTTCCTCGTTGGTCAGGATCGGAACATTGACGGCGCCGGGCAGGTGATCCTCGGCAAACTCCAGCGGCGTGCGGCAGTCGACAAGGCAGTGGCTGTCGAGCAGGGCGGGGGTAAAAGGGATTTTTTGCGGCATGGCGACACTCCAGGGGCATCATTATAGGCAATGTGCCTCCGGCTGGCAACAGCGAAGCGTGCTGTTTACTCCTTGATTCAGGGGGGCTTACGTGGTAATAAGAAGCGGTTATATACAAGCGAAAGTTATCGTGGTTTCAAAGAATATGCCGTTGGTCCTTCTAAATTTTCGTCTTCAGGAAACAAAATCCAAATAAGCAAAGGGAGGGTGGTATGAGTTACTCGGCGGATTTTGAAAAGGCGCTGCAAGTGGGGCGCCCCCCCACGATCAAAGGTCTCTTTCCCAACTCCAAGGCGCTGATCGTCAGCGGCAAGGTCATCGACCGGGCCATGATCGCCAAGGGCAAGGCGATTGCGCTTGCCGCCAACGGCCGTAATTATTTTGTCATCCGCGGCGTTCTTGCCGCCGCCCAGCGTGCCAACGCCCCGGTCATCATCGAGATCGCCAAGTCGGAAGGGGGCCAGAAGGCGTATTGCGCGACCAACTACTGGAACATGGCCCGCATCGTGGATGCCCTGTGCAACGAGTTGGGGATCACCGTGCCGGTCGCCATCCATGCCGACCACTACGGCATCAAGAACGCCAGCGACCTGGCCGCGGCCAAGGTGGAGGTGCCGAGCATGTTCGAGGCGGGGATCACCTCCATCGCCATTGACGCATCCCACCAACCCGACGACCTGAACCTGCTGGCAAACCTGGAGATCAACCCGTTCATCCCCGCGTGGGCCGGACTGGAGACCGAGGTCGGCGAGATCAAGGGGAAAGAGGGCCTTTCCACCATTCCCGAGGCCAAGTTCCTGATCCAGGGGTTGAATGCCCACGAGATCTTCCCCGACTGGATCGCCCTCAACAACGGCACCACCCATGGCCTCGAGGCGAGCGACGCCGGCATCCAGGTCGATCTGACCAGCGACATTCACCATGCCCTTGCCCCGTACAGGATCAGCGGCGCCCAGCACGGTACCTCCGGCAACAGTTCCGAGCGGTTGCGGGAGATCGCCCAAAAGACCGCCACCACCAAGGCAAACGTGGCCACCGCCCTGCAGATGATCTCCTGGGGGCTGGAAGTGAACGACTACGGCAACGCCCAACTGGATGCGAACGGCAACTTCATCAAGGTCAAGGGCGAGGGGATGACCGAGGAACTCTGGGCCGAGATGGTCGCGTATGCCGAGTCCAAGGGATGGAAGAAGGGGGACTACAAGAGCCTGAACCTCCCCTTCGAGAACAAGTTCCTGGCCCAGCCGAGAGAGATCAGGGAGCGGATGGCCAAGCGGGTCGAGACATTCGCCTACAAGATCATGACCGAGGTCCTCAATGCACAGGATACCGCACCGCTGGCCATTGCGGCGATCCTCGCGGCCGGTTCCCATGATGTCGGCCCCAAGGGGGAGCTGATCGAGGACCCCTCCTACTGGACCAAAGAGCAGATCATCGAACGGGCGAAGGCCATCGCCGGCCACAAGGGGCCGGAAGGCAACTTCGAGGACTGACAGTCATTCCCCCTCCCGTCACGGGAGGGGGAGTTTTCGTTGCGCATTTTTTCGCAGAGAGGGGTTCCAGCGATGAGTACCAGGCAATTCTCCCGTGTCCCGTTCCGCATGGCCGCCACTATCAAGACCCCTGACCGCCAGTTTCAGGGCAACGTGGAAAATCTCAGCATGCGGGGCATGTTCCTGGTTACCGATGAACGTTTGCCGTTGGGTGACCAGGTTGAGATCACCATGGTCCTGTCCGGCACCTCTCCCGAGATCTCGGTCAACTTCGACGGGGTGGTCAGCCGCGTTGCCGACAACGGTCTGGGTTTCTTTTTCGACAAGATCGACCTGGATTCCTACACCCACCTGAAGAACATCATCGCCTACAACATCGATGACGCGGAAAAGGTGATGGAGGAGATCTATCATTCCATCGACGAGAAGCTGACGCCCGGAAAGTGAACGGATGTCCTTTGTCCATAAGGATGGCACCATGAAAAAGAAGTCCACGACATTTTCCCTTTTTGGCATTCTGCTCGGTTTTGCCGCGCCCATCGGCTGGACCACCATCCGCATACTGTTGTTCTACGATACCAGCCGGACATTCTGGGGGCAGGTCCTGAGCGATCCCTTCAGCAGCGCCGAACAGTTTGTCATGTACTCCTACATGGGTATGGGAACGGCCCTTGTCCTCTCCACCCTGGGCTACCTGATCGGCAGGAACGGCGACGAACTGCACGAGCGGGCCGTCGAACTGGACGGGCTCCATAGAGAGGTGGCCGCCCAGAAGGAGATCTTCGAGACCCGTTACCTGGTGCTGGACAACAACATCAAGAACTTTCACCACATCAGCAGCAAGATGCAGATGTCGCTCAACCTGGAGGAGATCCTGCTGCTCTCCGCCGAGGGGCTGCACGAGGTGCTGGGTTACGAACGGATCAATATCCTGATGACGCAGAACGGCAAGGACTTGCGTTTCGTCACGACCGCCGGCACGGACGGTTTCGACGTGGACAGCGTGACCATGCCGATCGATGAGCGCATCGGCGTAATCTACAAGTGCATCTCCGAAAAGCGGGTCTACCTGGTGGACGACATCACCCGCTATTCCCCGGATTACCACCTGCAACCCCCCTACGACAACCTGGAGCCGCTTCGCTCGCGCAGTTTCATCCTCTGTCCGATCGTGGTCAAGGGAGAGGCGATCGGCGCCTTTGGCGTGGATAATAAATCAAGCCACCGCGCCCTGAACGATTCCGACGTGGACACGGTCATGCTGTTCGCCGACCAGGTCGCCTCGGCCATCACCCGCATCAACCTGCTCACCTCCATCGATACCCTGACGACCGAGATGGAGGCCTCGTTCGCCTTCCTGCTGGGAAGCCGCGACGACTATTCCCGCAATGTCATGCACCTCAAGGAGAGCGTCGATTCGGTGGCCGACGGCACGGCCATCATCGCCTCCGCCGCCGAGGGGGTCATGGCCTCGGTGGACGAGACCAGCACGGCCGTCAACGAGATCTCGGTGGCCATCGAACAGGTCACCCGCAACCTGGACCACCTGACCGGAATCGTGCACCAGTCCGCTTCGGCCATGGAAGAGATCAACAGCACCCTCAGCAACGTCGAGCAAAGCGCCGCCATCTCCCACGAGGTTTCCAGCCAGGTCAAGCTTCAGGCGGACCAGAGCATTGCCGTGGTGACCGAGACCATCGACTCCCTGGCCGAGATCCAGACCTCGGTTGAGCTCTCCTACGAAGCCATCAGGCGGCTGGCGGCGAACAGCAGCCGCATCGAGAACATCGTCAGCGTGATTAACGACATCACCAAACGCACCAACCTGCTGGCGTTGAACGCCTCGATCATCGCCGCCCAGGCGGGCGAATACGGCAAAAGCTTCGGCGTGGTGGCCGACGAGATCCGCAACCTGTCGCTCCAGACCGGCCACTCCACCGGCGAGATCACCGGCATCATCGAAGAGATCATGACCGAGTCCAAGACCGCGGCCAGCAACATCACCGCCACCAAGGGGCTGGTAAGCCGCGGGGTGGAACTGGGCCACTCCACCGGCCACACCCTGAAGGCGATCTTCGACAGCTCGGTCTGCTCCATGGAGATGACCCAGCAGATCAAGCAGGCCACCGAGGAGCAGGTGACGAGCGCCCAGGTGGTTGCCAAGTCCATGGAAGACATCAGTTCCATGACCTCGCAGATCCTGGCCGCCTCCACCGACCAGGCCAAGGCCACCCGCAGTATCGCTCGGGCCATCGAGACCATCAAGGACATGACTCACGAAATGGTCAGTTCCACCTCCCGCCAGGTGGAGGACGGCAGCAAGATCCGTTTCACCGTGGAATCGGTCAGCGAGATGGTGAAGGAGATGTTCGACAACATGGAGGCGCGCCGCGCCCAGAGCGCCGAGGTGGTCACGGACCTGGAGTCCATGAAGAACCTGACCTGCCAGATCTGAAGCAGTGCGGAAGGGGCGTTGATAAATTTCCATGGCGTTTGGAACGGGCTTTTGTTATAAATAGACTTTCCCCGGTCAAAGACGGTTACCCAATCGGGAACCGATCACCGTAGACCGGAGAAAATCACGGTTACATACCGCTTGGATTCGGCAGCGAACCGGGACGGAAGGGAAAAACCCCATGCAGGGAGCGTGCAGCCGATTACGGCGATGCCGCATCCTGTCCGTCCACGCGCCTTCCGGCGCGTTTTTTCGTTTCAGGACAGGGGCAATGATGCGCAAGAAGACAACCATACCGGATATTCTCCAGATGAAACAGGAGGGGCGCCGCATCACAGTGCTGACCGCCTATGACTTCCCCTTTGCCCGACTGGTGGACGGCGGCGGCGTTGATCTCATCCTGGTGGGTGACTCGGCCGGGGTGGTGGTGGCCGGCCACGACACGACCCTGCCGGTCACCATGGACGAGATGATCTACCATGTGAAGGCGGTCCGGCGTGCCGAACCCAAGGCGCTGGTGGTGGCGGACATGCCCTTCATGTCCTGTCAGACCGGTATTGAGGATGCCTGCCGCAACTGCGGCCGCATGATCAAGGAGGGGGGCGCCGAGGCGGTCAAGATCGAGGGGGGTACGAACATGGCCCACGTCATCCGCGCCGTTGCCTCCATCGATATCCCGGTCATGGGGCACATCGGCCTGACTCCCCAGTCGATCCACCGCATGGGGGGATACAAGGTGCAAGGACGCAAGGACCAGGGGGAACGGATCGTGGAAGATGCCCTGGCGGTGGAGGCGGCCGGCGCCTTCAGCGTGGTGCTGGAGGGGATACCGTCCAGGCTGGCGGCGCGCATCAGTGCCGAGCTGAGCATCCCGACCATCGGCATCGGCGCCGGCCCGGCCTGCGACGGCCAGGTGCTGGTGATCCACGACATCCTGGGCCTGTGCGAGAAATATTCCCCCAAGTTCGTCAAGCGCTATGCCGATCTGGGGCCGGTCATCAGCGAAGCGGTGCGACAGTATGTGTCGGAAGTCAGGAGCGGGGAATTCCCCGACGAGGAGCATTCGTTCAGTTGAATGAGTTCCCCCCTTTGACAAAGGGGGGCTAGGGGGGGATTTGCCTCTAAAGTCAAAAATCAAATCCCCCTCAATCCCCCTTTTTCAAAGGGGGAAGCTTACGACAGAAGGCAGATGTATCCATGAACATCATCACCACCATCGAAGAGATGCAACAGGCCGCCGTCTCCCTTAAACGCGAAGGCAAGACCATCGCCCTTGTCCCCACCATGGGGTTCCTGCACGAGGGGCATGCCTCGCTGCTGCGGGAAGGGCGCAGGCAGGGCGATATCCTGGTGCTCTCCATCTTCGTCAACCCGATCCAGTTCGGGCAGAACGAGGACCTGGGGCGCTACCCGCGGGACATGGAGCGGGACTGCCGCGTCGCCGCCGAGTGCGGGGCGGACATCGTCTTTACCCCGGATGCGGCGGGCATGTACCCGGCGGGGTTCCAGACCTCCGTCGCCGTGGCCGATCTGTCGCTGCCGTTGTGCGGGGCCAGCCGGCCGGGGCACTTCGACGGCGTGGCGACGGTGGTGACCAAGCTGTTCAACATCTGCCAACCGGACGTGGCCCTGTTCGGCGCCAAGGATTACCAGCAACTGGCCGTGATCAGGCGCATGACGCGGGATCTGAACCTGCCGGTGCGGATCGTCGGCATGCCCATCGTCAGGGAGCAGGACGGTCTGGCCATGAGTTCACGGAACAGCTACCTGTCGCTTGAACAGCGGCGGAGCGCCCTGCGCCTTTCCCGCGCCATCCGCCTAGTGCGTGAGCTGTACGGCGCAGGCACGCGGGACGTGGCCAGTCTGCGCCGGGCCGCCCTGGAACTGATCGAGGCCGAGCCTGCGCTGACCGTCGATTACCTGGATTTCCGGGACGGGGCCACGCTGGAGTTGCGGGACACCGCGGACGACGCCACGCTCATGGCCCTGGCGGTTAAGGTAGGGAATACGAGACTGATCGACAACACCGTATTGGGAGAGGAGTTGCAACCATGCAGAGAATTATGTTGAAGAGCAAGATCCATCGCGCCACCGTGACCGGGGCCGACCTGCACTACGAGGGGAGCGTCACCATCGACCGCGACCTGATGGATGCGGCCGACATCGTTTCCTACGAAAAGGTGGCGGTTTGGAACGTGACCAACGGCAGCCGCCTGGAGACCTACGCCATCGAGGGTGAGCGAGGTTCCGGGGTCATCTGTCTGAACGGCGCCGCGGCCCGGCTGGTGGCGCCCAAGGACTTGGTGATCATAGCCAGCTTCGTCAACATGGAGAACGAGGCGGCCATCGCCCACGAACCCAAGCTGGTATTCGTGGACGAGCAGAACCGCATGCTGCCGACCCGGAAGGAAGAGGCGGGGCAGGCCCGGCTTACGTGCGTGCACTGACGGCATTGTCTCGCACAGAGTCCACGGAGTGTCGGGCCCGATGTTTTTCTCCGTGTCTCCGTGATCTCTGTGTGAGACCGCTTAAGGTTTTCCCCACGCTGCTTGCCGGAAATCTGTTATAGTTGATACCATCTCGCCGAACATTGCTTCGTACCCCGGGGTGAAGCCCATGTCTGAAACCGTCATCTACAGCGCCTCCTGGCTGCTGCCCCCCACCGGCCAACCGGTCTCCGGCGGTAGCCTGGCGGTGCGCGACGGCGCCATCATCGCCACCGGTACCCTGGACGACCTGCGACGCAGCCATTCCGGCGCTGCCGTGGTCGATCATCCCGGCTGCGCCATCCTGCCGGGGTTGGTCAATGCCCATACCCACCTGGAACTGACCCATTTTCCCTCCTGGCGCCTGCGTACCCATGTGGAATATAACCCGCGCCGCTTCATCGACTGGGTGATCCAGGTGATCAAGATCAAGCGCGGGCTGACCGGCGACGATTATGCGGCATCGGTGCGCGAGGGGATACGCATGTGCCTGGAATCGGGCACCACGGCCGTGGGAGAGATCGTCTGCGATCCAGCCCGGGCCCCGCTGTACCGCTCGTCGCCGCTGGCCGGCCGGCTGTTTTTCGAACTGCTCGGGCATGACCCGGCCCGGTTTCACGCCATGCTGGATCAGGCGCTGGCGGCCTGCGATGTGCCCGGTGACGGCCCGCTCCTCCCCGGCCTGTCGCCCCATGCCCCCTATACCATTGCCGAGGAGAACCTGTCGCTGATCCACGATGCGGCGCTCCCCCGGCGTCTGCCGCTGGCCATCCACCTCTCCGAATCCCTGGCTGAAGGCGAATTCGTCTCCGACTCCGCCGGGCCGCTGGCCGAGGAGCTTTATCCCTTTGTGGGATGGGAGCGCTACCTGACCCCGCCGCGCCGGTGCACCTCCACGGAACTCCTGGACCGGGCCGGCCTGCTGACCCCCGCCACCCTGGCCGTGCACTGCGTCCATCTGACGCTCAACGACGCCGAGATCCTCAAAAAGCGCGGCGTTCACACGGTCCTCTGCCCCCGCAGCAACGACCGCCTCGACGTGGGCCGGCCGCCAATCGGCCTGCTGAAGAAGCTGGGCATCCCCCTGGCCTTGGGCACCGACTCCCTGGCCAGCAACGATTCCCTTTCCCTGTGGGAGGAGATGCGGTTTGTCTTGAAGACCTTTGCCCACGAACTGTCACCACCGGAACTGTTTGCCATGGCCACCATCGGGGGTGCCGAAGCGCTGGGGATCTCCGCCTCCCACGGTTCGCTGGAGCCG
This sequence comes from Desulfuromonadales bacterium, assembly GCA_015688915.1. Lineage (GTDB taxonomy): Bacteria > Desulfobacterota > Desulfuromonadia > Geobacterales > Pseudopelobacteraceae > JACPFJ01. The sequence goes on along the minus strand of JAATGX010000223.1, from coordinate 1,575 downwards.
GGCAAGCGGGCCGATTTCCAGGTGGTGGGGAATGTGGGGGCAACGGCGGCAACGCTGCTGGAACGGGCCGTCATGGAGGGGGATGTGCGGGAGGTCTATGCGGGTGGGGAGCGGTATGTGGGATAGAATCTTTTTTTCTCACTCGCTCACCCCGTTCGCTAGAGCTCACAGAGGCACAGAGTATAGTCTTCAACCTCAGTAAATGAGTGTATGCTTTTCTCTGCGTGCTCTGTGAGAGATGGCTTTTAACGACTTTTATGAATACCCTTGAAAACACCATCATCCGCCTGTTGCGGGAAAAGCCTTTCTACGGCCACTTCCTGCTCAACCTGCGCCGCGAAACCTCTTCCGCCTCCTCTCATGCCACCGGGATCACCATCCGCGACGGCGTGCCGACCCTTTCCATCAATCCCTCCCTGTTCGAACAGTACACCCTTGGCGAACGCCAAGCCCTTATGGAACATCTGGTCAAGCACCTGCTGCACCTGCATCCGCTGCGGCGCAAGGGGCTTAACCGGCACGACTGGTACGCGGCCTGCGATCTGGCCATCAATCCTGGTATCGACGGCCTGCCCGATGATGCGCTCCGGCCCGAGCAGTTCGGCCTTGAGCCGGGGCTGGCGGCCGAGGAGTATTACGGCCTGCTGGTGCCCCCCTTTGATACGGGCAACCTGGACGGGAGCGGCTACGGTGACGGGGAGAGCGACGAACAAGGGGCGGCCGGACAGGGGCGGGCCGATGTCCGTGATGCGGCGACGCTGGATGATCACGCGATCTGGGACGCGGCCGACAGCATGCCACTCCCCCTGGCCGAGGAGATGTTGTGCTCCATCACCCGCGACAGCCTGAGGGGGAGCGACGGCGAGGCGCCGGGAGATATCCGGGGGGTGGTGGATGACCTGTTGCGGCCGTCCGCCATCCCCTGGCAACAGGTGCTGCGGCAGTTCGTGGCCACCGCCGGCAGGGTGGGGCGCACGGCCACCTGGACGCGGGAACACCGCCGCTTCGACCACGTCACCCCCGGCATCCGCAAACGGCATCGGCTGAACCTGCTGGTGGGGATCGACGTGAGCGATTCCACCAATATCGTGGAGTTGCGGGAGACCTTTGCCGCGGAACTGTTGCGGATTGCCAAGGGGCGTGACGCGCGGATCACCGTGGTGTACGCCAACAGCCGCGTCCAGCGGGTGGAGGCCTTCACCGGCGCGGTCGGGCGCTACGACGGCGGCGGCTTCACCGACCTGCGGCCGCTGTTCGAGTACGCGAAGACCATGCATCCCCTGCCGGCGGCGGTGGTCTACCTGACCGACGGCATCGGTCCGGCCCCGGAGGAGATGGAGTTTTCAACCTTGTGGGTGCTGACTGCGGAGGGAGAGAAACCGGTGCCGTGGGGGGTGGAGTTGCGGCTGCCTACCTGAGGTCCAACCCCGAAGCGCCCGTACGCCGGAAGGCCGCCACGAATGCGTTGGCCGGTTGTTCGATGACCTCTTTCGGCGCTCCCTCCTGAATGATCCGGCCGCTATCCAGGACAACCAGCCGGTCCACCACGCGGAACGCCTCGATGCTGTCGTGGGT
>JAATGX010000149.1 GCA_015688915.1 Desulfuromonadales bacterium | reverse complement strand
TCCGGCGGAAAGCCGCCCTCCTTCGGCCATGAGCGAGACGCCGCTCTCCCCCTGGGGTCCCTGTCGCGCTCCGTGGGCGCCTACAAGCGCCAGGTGATCCTGGACGCCCTTGCCAGGACCGGCGGGAACAAGGGCGAGGCGGCACGGCTGCTCAACATCTCCCGCAAGACCCTCTGGCAGCGTCTGAAACAGATGGAACAGGGGTAGGCGTTGTTACGCCCGTGTTACCTCATGGTAACAACGGTAACGCATCCTCCCCGTACCCCAGGCCCGGACTTCATAATATTATCCTGCAATGCCACTATGTTACATCTATCGAATCGGTCTGGCACGGTCACTGCTAGGTCGAGGGGATTAGTTCAGAACGCAGGAGCCGGAAGCCGGGGTTCTGGCGGAATTGCAAGATCAGCAAGGGGAAAGGCATGCCTGTCTCGGGGATTGTGCTCACCTGTTCCATGGAGTGCGCCTATGACGTCGCCTCGCGGGTCGCCACGCTGGACGGCGTGGAGGTTCACGGCGTGCTGCCGGACGGGCGGATCATTGTCGTGGTGGAGGCCGACACGGTGGAGGCAGAGGTCGCCCTGGTGTCCGGCCTCCACGACATTGGGGGCGTGATGTCGGTCGGACTGGCCTATCACAACTTCGAAGACATCCCTCACAAGCCATGCTGAATCGCTTTCTTTCAACAATACTCTGCACCGGGGAGGAACGAATGACACTCACCAGACGCGATTTTCTCAAGGCGAGCGCCGCAGCCGCGGCCTTTGCCACCACCGGAACATCGGCACTGAATTCATTGCGATCGCGGGCGGCCGAGGCGGCGGACAACGCGGGCATCACCTGGGGCAAGGCCCCCTGCCGCTTTTGCGGCACCGGGTGCGGCGTACTGGTGGGGGTCAAAAACGGCCGGATCGTGGCCACCAAGGGGGACCCGCAGGCCCCGGTCAACAAAGGGCTCAACTGCGTCAAGGGGTATTTCCTCTCCAAGATACTGTACGGGAAGGATCGCCTGACCAAGCCGTTGATCCGCAAGGGGAACAGGATGGTGGAGGCCTCCTGGGACGAAGCCATGAGCTTGATAACCGGCAAGTTCAAGGAGTCCATCGACAGGCACGGCCCGGATTCCGTCGGCATCTACGGGTCGGGCCAATGGACCATACCCGAGGGATATGCAGCCGTGAAGCTCTTCAAGGGAGGCATCGGCACCAACAACATCGAAGCCAACGCCCGCCTCTGCATGGCCTCTGCCGTGGTCGGCTTCATGACCACCTTTGGCAGCGACGAGCCCATGGGGTGCTACGACGACCTGGACCTGGGCGACACCTTCATCCTGTGGGGCGCCAACATGGCCGAATGCCACCCGGTGCTTTTTTCCCGCCTGATCGATAACCGCCTGCGCAACCCGAAGGTTAAGATCATCGACTTTGCCACCCGTCATACCCGCACCTCCCAGATGGCCGACCAGTACGTCAAGTTCGTCCCCCAGACCGACCTGGCCCTGTTGAACGCCATCGCCCACGTCATCATCAAGGAAAAACTCTACGACGAAACATTTATCAATAAACACGTGGTTTTCAAAAAAGGGAAAGAGAACATCGGGTATGGCCTGGAAGACAAGTTCAAGTTCGCCGACGATCCCAAGCCCATGACCTTTGACGAGTACAAGCTGTTTCTTAAACCATATACCACTGAATACGCAGCAAAACTTTCCGGTGTGCCGGCCAGGACCATCGTTGAAATCGCCCACCAGTATGCCGACAAAAGTCGTAAGGTCTGCTCGCTCTGGACCATGGGGGTGAACGAACATACCCGCGGCTCCTGGGTCAACAACCTGATCTACAATGTCCATCTGCTGACCGGCAAGATCTGCAGGCCGGGCGAGAACCCCATGTCTCTGACCGGCCAGCCTTCCGCCTGCGGAACCGCCCGCGAAGTGGGGACCTTCACCCACCGTCTCCCGGCCGACATGGTGGTGACCAATCCTGAACACCGGGAGAAAACCGCCAAAATATGGGGCATCGATCCCAAGAAGATCCCCGACAAGCCGACCTATCACGCCGTTGAGATGTTCCGCGCCCTGGACCGGGGCGATATCAAATGCCTCTGGGTCCAGTGCACCAACCCGTTCCAGTCCATGCCCAATCTGAACCGCTACCGCAAGGGGGCTCGCAAGGGAGACGGCCGCTTCATCGTGGTATCCGACATCTATCCGACCCGCTCCACCGAGCAGGCGGACGTGATCCTCCCCACGGCGTCGTGGGTGGAAAAGGAGGGCATGTGGGGCAACGCGGAACGCCGCACCCATCATTTTTTCAAGATGGTCGAGCCTCCCGGCGAGGCCCGGAACGACCTGTGGCAACTGATCGAATTTGCCAGGCGCATGGGCCACGGCCCCCTTTTTCCTTACAAGTATCCTGAAAAGGAGATCTTTGAGGAGTACCGGAAATTCAACGAAGGCCAGGGAAAAGACCTTGCGCCTTACGAAGTTTACACGAAGGTTCGCGGGTTGCGCTGGCCGGTCATCAACGGCAAGGAGACACGCTACCGCTATGTCGAGGGCCATGATCCCTATGTGAAGGCTGGCGAGGGGATTAAATTCTACAAGAACAAGGCCACCAACTACAAGGCGGTCATCTGGGCGCGCCCCTATGAACCGGCTCCCGAGGTGCCGGATGGACAGTACCCGTTCTGGCTCTGCACCGGCCGCGTGCTGGAGCACTGGCATACCGGCACCATGACCGGCAGGGTGGCGGAACTCAAACGGGCCTATCCATCGGCGGTCTGCGAGATGAATCCGGACGACGCCAGAAAACTCGGGATCAAGAATCGCGACAAGGTGAAGGTATCGTCCCGGAGAGGTTCCGTGACCCTTACGGTCGATCTGAACGGACGCGGCAAGTCGGAGCCGGGGAACATCTTCGTGGCGTTCTTCGACGAGAACAAACTGATCAATGAACTCTGCATCGATGCCTATTGCCCTTTGTCGGGAGAGCCTGATTTCAAGAAATGCGCGGTTAAAATAGAAAAAGCGTAACGGCAACGATGGATATGGATTCCAAACCGATTGAGAATAGTATCACCCCGCGAAGTATCGTACTCACAGGAGGTTGCGGATGAACGCCTTTCCCGGAATTTTGGTTCTTGTAATCATGATCTTCTGCGTCACACCCACGGCTTCTGTTCTGGCGGAAGAGCCGGAGAGTTACGACAACGATGCAAGGCTGGGAAGCGGCGACTCACCAACCATACCCCATAATGTGCCCGATGGCGCCACCAGCGCGTCGTGCACTGTCTGCCACAAAACAGGCATGAATGGAGCCATGGAAACGTCGCATCCCGAACGTCTCGATTGTACGCAATGTCACGTGCCGGGCGAGGTTTTTGCCCCAGCCGTGCCCCACAAGATACGTGGCGGCCTTACCGGTGAAGCATGCAACACATGCCACAAAACCGGCATCAAAGGTGCCCCGAAAACCTCGCATCCCGAACGACTCGTTTGTAGCCAATGCCATGAGCAGGGTGAGGTTAAGGGGAAAAAAACATTGAAGAAGGCGCCGGGCAAGAAGTGAACATCAGCCGCAAGGAATTTTTCAGGAAAAGCCTGTTTTCCCTGGGCGAGGCCTTGAATGTGATTGCCGGCGGGGCGGTGCAGCCGCACGTTGAGGTGGCGCCCGAGACGCAGCAGGAACCGGAGTTCGTGCCGGCCGAGCGGCCGGACCTGCTGGCAATAGCCGACAACTCCATTTGCCTGGCGCGCAACTGCGGTTGCTTCGCCTGTATCGAGCGCTGCGAACCCCGGGCCATCCACGTGGTGTTCGGCACCGGCATCAGGATCGATGAGGCCCGCTGCACCGGTTGCGGCTGGTGCGAGTATGTCTGCCCGGTGACCCCCAAGGCCGTGACGATTTCACCCAGGGGTTGATAACGGCAGGATTTTTTCACACGGTCAGCAGATACAAACAGGTATGCGGCAAAGAAATGAGAAAAAAGCGATGGAAGGAGGTGGGAGCATGTTGAGTTTTTTGAACAAAAAACGGTTGATAGTGCTGGGCCTTTCAGTTGGTGCCGCGGTGGTAGTGGCGGCATTCCTGTTGGTGGGACCACCACAGATACTGGCAAAATCCGACTCTCCCGGTTTCTGCGCGGGATGTCATGTCATGGAGAGCGAGCATACCGCTTTTTTGCATTCAGGAGCGCATCGCAGAAACCGCTGTGTAGACTGTCATCTGCCAAATGATAACCTGGCGGTGCACTACATCTGGAAGTCGATTGACGGCATGAAGGACGCGATCTTCTTCTATTCCGGCCACACCCCGGAACGGATCAAGCTTTCCGAACATGGAGCAAAGGTACTTCAGGCAAACTGTATCAGATGTCACGAAGAATTGGTCTCCACAATCAACACCGAAAAAAAATGTTGGAGTTGTCATCGAAGTATTACCCATTTACGAAGCGGAGCGATTGAAACACTCTAACCATACTCAAAAGGAGGTTCACCAAATGAAGATGAGAATATTGTTTTTTGTGGTTCTGGCAACATGCGTGGGGCTGCTCGCCATTGGCTGCTCTCCGCAAAAGGCCGAACAGGTGAAAACGGTGCAGATTGCGGACGGCACGATCGATCCGGCCGAATGGGGCAAAGCGTACCCGGTTGAATACGAAATGTGGAAGAAAACCGCCGAATCGCCGGATACGCCCGGCCTCAGCAAATACAAAAAGGGGAATGACGATCCCAAGTCAATGGTCGATAAGCTCTCGGAGTATCCTTACCTGGCCCTGCTTTTTAACGGGTGGGGTTTCGGCATCGGGTATAACGAGCCGCGCGGGCATTCGCACATGGTGCAGGACCAGCTCGATATCGACGCATCACGTGTCAAGGCGGGCGGTGTCTGTCTCACCTGCAAGACCCCCTACGTCAATCACCTCGTAAAGACCATGGGGGCCGACTACTACAAAACACCTTACAAGGAAGTACTGGCCAGAATTCCTGACCAGAAGAACGCTACCCTCAGCGTTTCATGCAGCGATTGCCATAACAACAAGGATATGTCCCTGGCCATCTCACGTGATTTCACGCTCGGCGCCGCGCTTCGGGACATGGGGGTGGATACCACCAAGCTCGACCACCAGACAAAACGGACCCTTGTCTGCGCCCAGTGCCATGTCACCTACGTTATCCCCAAGGACAAGGATATGAAGTCGATAGGCGTGTTCTTCCCCTGGCAGGGAAGCAAGGTCGGTAATATCACCATCGAAAATATCATCAAAAAGATACTGAGCGACCCTTCTTACCTCGAGTGGAAACAGACTGTTACCGGTTTCAAGATGGGATACATCCGCCATCCCGAATACGAACTCTTTTCCAACAACAGCGTTCACTGGAAGGCAGGCGCCTCCTGTGCCGATTGCCATATGCCGTACACCAAGGTCGGCTCCCACAAGGCATCTGACCATCGCATCACGAGCCCACTGAAAAATGGCCTGAAAGGTTGTCTCCAGTGCCATGCGGAGAGCCCTGAATGGCTCAAGGGGCAGGTCATCGCCATACAGGACAGAACGGTCTCTCTCCAGATCCGTGCAGGTTATGCAACGGCCACCGTAGCCAAATTGTTTGAGATGACCCACACTGCCCAGGCCGCCGGCAAGACCATCGACAAGGGGCTCTACGATCTGGCAAAAGAATACTACATAGAGGCCTTCTACCGCTGCATCTTTATCGGTGCGGAGAACTCCATAGGTTTCCACAACCCCACCGAGTCGATGCGGGTTCTGGGGGATTCGGTGGCCTTTGCCACCAAAGCCGAAGCACTTCTCCGCCAGGCACTGACACAGGCGGGGGTAACGGTTCCTGTCAAGGTCGATCTCGAGCTTGCCAAGTACTTGAACGATAGAGGAGCGGGTAAGCTGCAATTCCGGAAAGAACAGGAACTTCCCGACCCGACCGGAATCCAGAAACGTTTCTAGATTTCAGTGTAAGAGTCATGCCCCGTGGGAGTAAGCAGGTTGCATCTCTGCCGACGGTTGTACGGAAAAGCCCCGTTCCGGAAGGAACGGGGCTTTTTTGCCGTTCATGGACAAGTGCGCCGTTCCTGCGTACAATACAAGGGCAATTATCTATCACCAAGGAGATGTCCCATGCGCTTTGCACCCTGCCTGTTGATCCTGGCCATGCTGGCAACCCTTTCCGGGTGCGCCTTCGTCAATGTCCCGCTGATCCCGCCCCCCAGCCCGCTGGAGGAACAGGTGCTTGAGGGGGACGGCGCCGGGAAGATCCTGCTGCTGGACATCAGCGGCACCATCTCGGAAGATGAGAAGTCGGGCGGCCTGTTGGGACGTCCGGCCCCCTCCATGGTATCGCTGATCCGCGAATCGCTGCAAAAGGCGGAAAAGGATGACTCCGTCAAAGGTGTGATCTTGCGCATCAACTCGCCCGGCGGCACCGTGACCGCCAGCGACATCATCCATCATGACATTGTGGAATTCAGGAAACGGAGGAAGATCCCGGTGGTGGCCTGCATCATGGCCACGGGCGCATCGGGGGCCTATTACGCGGCAACCGCGGCGGACGAGATCGTGGCCCATCCCACGGCCATTACCGGCAGCATCGGCGTGATCCTGATGAAATTCAACGTGGAAGGTTTGATGGGCAAGATCGGCGTGGAGGAGCAGACGGTCAAGTCGGGGGATAAAAAGGACATCATGTCCCCCTTCCGCAAGGCCACACCGGAGGAGGTAAGGCTGGCCCAGGAGATCATCGACCATCTCTACGGGCGCTTCCTGGACGTGGCCATGGCGCGGCCGGGCAACCGGTTGACGCGGGATGAACTGCGCAAGCTGGCCGACGGCCGCATCTATACTGCCGGCCAGGCCCTGGAGGCAAAGCTGATCGACCGGATCGGTTATCTGGACGACGTCATAGCCGGTATCAGGAAGACCATCGGTGACGACAAGGCCCGGATAGTGAGCTACTACCGGCCGGGCACCTACAGGGGGAGCATCTATGCCGACGCCGGGGAAAAGGGTGGCGTGATGGAGCTGTTGGGTGGAATGGACGCCTTCTCCGGCGCCGGTTTCATGTACCTGTGGCGGCCGTAGCGATACCGGCGGCTTCCAGGAAGTTCTGCACCATGTGGCGGCACACCCCGAGGTAGGTGGTTTCCCGGCGGCGGTAGTCGGCGACGAACTCCTCTGTCCGGGCCGACGTCTCCTTGGTCCAGGAACTCCACTCCCGGATGATCCGTTCATCCACCTCGGGGTGGAACTGTGTTCCCCAGGCGCATGGCCCCATGCGGAACGCCTGGTTGGGGCAGGCCCCGGAGAACGCCAGCCTGACCGCTCCCTCGGGGATGGCGAAGCTGTCGTTGTGCCATTGGAAGGAGACAAATTCCGGGGCGACCCCCCGGAACAGGCTGTCATCACCCCCCGTCCCGGTCAGCATGACGGCGTGCATTCCTTTCTCTCCATGGGCGTTGGATGCCACCGCCGCTCCCAGGGCGGCGGCCAGCAGTTGTCCCCCCAGGCAGATCCCCAGGTAAGGGATTTCATGCGCCACCAGTTCCCTGATGAACGATTTGAGCCCGGTCAGAAACGGGTGCTTCTGGTCGTCGTTGGCCCCCATGGCGCCCCCCAGACAGATGACCGCCTCGATTGCCGCGATCCCGGGAAACGGCTCGCCCAGGTCGGGGCGGACCAGCGACCATGGGACGCCGCGCCGGTCGAGTTCCGTTGCCACCAGCCCCGGCGGGACCTCGGGGTCGTTCTGGATGATATAAAGCATGTTCATATCTCTTTTCTGATTGGTGTTATCAGCTTTTGGCACCGTAGTTGAGACGCGCTTCCGGTTTGACGTTTTCCCCTTTGTGGGCGTCTTGCCTACGTCCCGGCTGATTTCTCAGAACAAGAAATCCGATGATACCTGCCAAAAGTGAGCTGATTAAAATGCTTATTTTTGAGCTTTGGGTAATTTCGGGGTGTTCGAAAGCCAACAGCGTGATGAATATTGACATGGTAAACCCGATACCCCCAAGAAAACCGGCACCGATGATATGCTTCCACGTCACATCGTGCGGCAATTGCGATAGTCCCAATTTAACCGCAAAAAGACTGAACAAGACAATGCCCAGCGGCTTGCCGACGACCAAACCGGCAAAAATTCCCAGACTGTTTGAAGACACCAAGCCTTCAGCCCAATTCCCCGCCAGCAGAATCCCCGTGTTTGCCAAGGCAAAAAGCGGCATGATAATGAATGCCACCGGCTTGTGTAAAAAATGCTGCAACCTATGGGACGGCGATTTATGGTCTCCATTCCTAAACGGAATGGCAAAGGCCAGCAGGACACCTGACAGGGTGGCGTGGACGCCGGACTGAAGCATGAAATACCACAGAAAAACGCCGGGGATGAGGTACGCGGCCAACCTGTTTACACCCAGGCGATTTATGATTAACAAGCCGGCATATACTCCCACTGCCAGGATCACATAGAACAGGGAAAGACCTTTTTGATAAAACAGGGCGATGACGAGAATTGCGCCCAGGTCGTCTATGATGGCCAATGCCGCGAGAAAGATCTTCAGAGATACCGGGACCCTGGAGCCAAGCAAGGCAAGCACCCCAAGCGCAAAGGCAATATCCGTTGCCATGGGAATTCCAGCTCCGCTTTGCGTTGCGGTCCCACCATTGAAAAGGAAATGCAGCAGGGCAGGCGTCAGCATGCCTCCAATGGCCGCAATAACCGGCAATGAGGCATTTTTGGGATCGGATAGTTCACCTATATGGAGCTCTCTTTTAATCTCAAGTCCGATCAACAGGAAAAAAACCGTCATCAACCCATCGTTGATCCACTGCTCCAGGCTGTATTTCAAGGCGATGGAATCGCCGATTCCGATTCCAATGCTCGTATGCCATAACCCGAGATAATCCTCGCCTGCATATGAATTGGCGAGGCTAATTGACGTAATGGTGCAAAGGATCAGGATAATTCCCGAAGTTTTCTCGCTTTCGAAAAAGGCAATGAATAGTTCAGCCAGTTTTGCTCTCACCGGATTGATAACCTCTCAGTCTTCATGTCACTGACGCGCAATGTAATCCGGCGCACCCTGAATGTCAAAGGAGATCGCATGATTTTCGCGACAAATCGAGTAGTTACCTGCTGGATTCTTGAATGCGTAAGATAAAGAATGCTGGTCAACTCGGGCAAATGTATGTAGATTCCTTTAAACCATCCTGTTGCATGAAGGAACAGTACGTGACACGACAACCACCCAAACTCCTCTACGCCGACCCGAAGGGGAACATCTACGACCACCCCGAACTCTGCATGGCCGGGATGAGCGGCACCGAACCGGTGCTGCCGGAGGACGTGGAACTGATCCCGCTCCCCGAGGACAGCCGGCTGTTCACCATGCCGGCCATGCCGCCCGTGGCCTGGGATAGCCGCAAGCGGAGCTTCGTCACCATCGACAGCGTCAGGGAGGGGCGGCGGAACACGCGCATCCAGGCGGTGGCGGCCTTCATGGCTCCCGGTTATGTGCGGACGCTCCTGCCGGCCTGCGACTATACCCGCAAGACCGACCATCTGCCGCTCTGGTCCTACACCGCCGTGGGATGGGACGAGGAGCGGGAGTGCTTCGTGGTGGCCGCCACCAAGGTGGACAACAACAGCAACTGGAACCCCTGCAACTACGACGACCGCACCCTTGACCCGCTGGTGCGCGCGATGTTGAAGGAGATGCCGGACAATCGCCTGCTGGAACAGTTGGCCCGCTGCGCCGTGGACTACCACTGCTTTGCCGCCAAGAACCTGTTCTACCGCCGCTGGGAGGCGCCGCTTCCCACCTCGCCGGTGTGCAACTCGGCTTGTCTCGGCTGCATCTCCCTGCAACCGTCCGAGTGCTGCCCATCGAATCACGAGCGGATCGGCTTTGTCCCGACCCCGGAGGAGATCTGCGAGATCGCCCTGCCGCACCTGGAGCAGGCCGAGCAGGCTATCGTCTCCTACGGCCAGGGGTGCGAGGGGGACCCGATCCTACAGGCCGACACCATTGCCGTTGCCACCCGTCGTTTGAAGCAGGCCACGTCGCGCGGCACGGTCAATTTCAACTCCAACGGCTCCCTGCCGGACCGGGTGCAGCTTTTGTGCGACGCCGGCATGGATTCCTTCCGTTTCTCCATGAACTCGGTGAGAGAGGACCTGTACAACCGCTACTATCGCCCCAAGGGGTACGGTTTCGGCGATGTGCTCCGTTCGGTGGAGATCGCCAAGGAGAACGGCCGCTTCACCATGATCAACTACCTGGTCTCGCCCGGCGTCAGTGACGCCCCGGACGAGGTGGAGGCGCTGCTGCGATTCGTGGCGGAAACCGGCGTGGATATGATCCAGATGCGCAACCTGTCCATAGATCCCGATCTTTACAACCGGGAGATGGGGGCGGGTGGCAGGGGGATCGGCATGTACCGCCTGCTGGAGCGCCTGAAACGGGAGTTTCCCCGGTTGCAGTTCGGCTATTACAACCGGACGAAGGAGAACTTTTTCCCGGACGGTTATGAGCAGGGATGGCCGATCCGGGAGGAATGATTTTGAGCGCTCAACGTAAAAAGCCCGGCTGATTGGCCGGGCTTTTTGGTGCGGCATGGCCGCGCATCTCGGAATACTCATTCACGCGATGGTGTGCCTGATATCCTTACCCTTTACCATGAAGATCACCATCTCGGCGATGTTGGTGGCGTGATCGGCGATCCGCTCCAGGTATTTGGAGATGTAGTTGAGCTTGAGAGCGCGGGAGATGGTGGCCGGGTCCTCGATCATGAAGGTCAGCAGTTCCCGCTGGATCTGCATGTTGAGCTCATCCACGAAGCTGTCGTCCTTGCAGACCTTGATGGCCAACTCGTCGTCGCCCCGCACGAAGGCGTCCAGGGCTTCCTTGAGCATGGTTTCGGTCCAGTGGGCCATGCGGGGGATGTCGATATAGGGCTTGAGCGGCGGCTCATCGTTCAGTTCGCGGGCGCGTTTGGCGATATTGGCGCACTGGTCGCCGATCCGCTCCAGGTCGGTGACGATCTTGAGCGCCAGGGTGATGAAGCGCAGGTCGCGGCCCGCCGGTTGGCGCAATGCCAGCAGTTCCAGGCACTTTTCGTCCACGGTCACCTCAAGGGTATTGATCTCGTGGTCCAGGGCGATGATCCGTTCGGCCAGGGCGCTGTCGCGGTTCACCAGCGATGAAACCGACTCGCTGATCATCATCTCCACCTTGCCTCCCATGGCAAGGATCCTGGTGCGCAGATCGTTCAGCTCCTGGTCGAAGATGGCACTGATGTGTTCACGTTCCATTAAATTACTCCCCTATTACAATAAATAATCCACGGCAGTCCGTTTTCTCCGCGAACCTCCACGATGCACTTGCCGTGTACGGGACTACCCGAATCTGCCCGTAATATAGTCTTCCGTCTGCTTCTTCTCCGGATTCGTAAAGATCTTCCGGGTCTCGCCCATCTCGATCAGCTCGCCGATGTAGAAGAACGCGGTTACGTCCGACACGCGGGCGGCCTGCTGCATGTTGTGGGTGACGATGACGATGGTGTAGCGCTCCTTCAGCTCCTCGATCAACTCCTCTATCTTGAGGGTCGATATGGGATCAAGGGCCGAGGCGGGCTCGTCCATCAGGATCACTTCCGGCTTTACGGCAACGGTACGGGCAATGCAAAGACGTTGCTGCTGCCCGCCGGAAAGCTCCACCGCGCTCTGCCGGAGGCGGTCTTTCACCTCGTCCCACAAGGCCACGCGTTTCAGGCTCGACTCGACGATCTCGTCCGCATCCCCCCGTTTGAGGACACCGTTCAGCTTATAACCGGCGATGACGTTGTCATAGATGGACATGGCCGGGAAGGGGTTCGGTTTCTGGAAGACCATGCCGACCCGGCGGCGGATCGCGACCGGGTCCACCGAACGGTCATAGATGTCCGTGTCGTCCAGCATGATCCGGCCGGTCACCCGGGCTGCGGGGGTCATGTCGTGCATGCGGTTGATGCTGCGCAGGACAGTGGACTTGCCGCATCCGGACGGGCCGATGATGGCGGTCACGCTGTTTTCGGCAATATCCATGGATGTGTCCTTGACCGCATGGTTCGCGCCGAAATGGATATTCAGGTGGTCAAGTTTCAATTTTGTAGACATCTGAACCTCATACGATAGTGTTTCGGTTTAGTTATGATACGTCCCGCCCCCTTTTTCAAAGAGGACATCTCCTTACCCTGCATGCTTGCTTCGGCCCACCCAACGTGCGGCCAGGCTCAGGCCGAACATGAGCACCCCCAGCACCAGGGCGCCGGCCCAGGCCAGGCGATGCCAGTCCTCATAGGGGGATATGGCGAAGTTGAAGATCTGCAGCGGCAACGCCGCCATCGGCTCGGTCAGCTTTCTACTCCAGAACTGGTTCCCCAGGGCGGTGAACAGGAGCGGCGCCGTTTCGCCGGATACCCGGGCGACGGCCAGCAGGATGCCGGTGATCACGCCGGTCAGGGCGCTGCGCAACGTGACCTTGAGGCTGGTGCGCCACAAGGGTACCCCCAAAGCCAATGACGCCTCGCGCAACGACACCGGCACCATCTTGAGCTGTTCCTCGGTGGTGCGCAGCACGATGGGGATCATGATCAGGGCCAGGGCAAACGAACCGGCCAGGGCCGAGAAACCTCTCAACGGCACCACAATCAGAGCATAGGCCACCATGCCGGTGATGATGGAGGGGATGCCTGACAGCACGTCGGCGCAGAACCTGATCGTGGTGGCCAGGCGACCGATGCCGTACTCCGTCAGGTAGATGGCGCCGAAAATCCCCACCGGCACCCCCACCAGCGACGCCATGCCGATCATGATGGCCGAACCGGCCATGCCGTTGGCCATTCCGCCTCCGGTTTCGCCGGTGGGCTTGGGGATGTGGATGAAGAACTCCGGGTTGATGGTACTGAAGCCGGTCTTGATGATGTGATAGAAGATGATGCCCAGGGGGAACAGGACAAGCAGCGTGGCGGCCCCCATGAGCAGGGTGGCGACGATGTTGACGGTGTGGCGGGCGATCAGGGATTTCAGGTTCATGCCACACCCCCTTTCCAGCGGCGGGTGACGCTCCAGAGCAGCAACCGCGCCAGGAAGTTGATCACCAGGGTGACGAACAGCAGGATCAGGCCGATCTCCATCAGGGCCGAGGCATGCAGCTTGCCGGCGGTCTCGGCGAACTCGTTGGCGATGACGCTCGGCATGGTATAGGCCGGCGAAAGCAGTGAAAGCGAGATCTGCGGCGTGTTGCCGATGACCATGGTGACCGCCATGGTCTCGCCGATGGCCCGGCCGAGGCCCAGGATCACCGCCCCCAGGATGCCGGAGCGGCCATAGGGGAGCACGGCTATGCGGATCATCTCCCAGCGGGTGGCGCCCAGCGCCACCGCCGCCTCCTTCTGGCTCTGCGGCACCGCCAGCAGCACCTCCTTGGCGATGGAGGTGATGATCGGGATGATCATGATCATCAGGATGAATACCGCCGCCAGCATGCTGACGCCGTAGGGCGCTCCCCGGAAGAAGGGGAGGAAGCCGAACCGCTTGATCAGAAAAGGCTCCACGGTGCTTTGCAGCCAGGGGGTCATGACCAGTATGCCCCACAGGCCGTAGATGACGCTGGGTATGGCGGCCAGGAGTTCAACCAGTGAGGCTGTTACGGTGCCGACCTTGTGGGGGGCCAGCTCGGTGATGAAGAGCGCGGTGCCGACACTCAGCGGCGTGGCCAGCAGGATGGCCAGGATCGAAGAAACCACCGATCCGTACAGATAGGGCAAGGCCGCGAAGTTCCCCTGTACCGCGTCCCAATCGCTGCCGGTTATGAAGCCCCAGCCGAACTTGCGCAGCGCCGGCAGGCTTTCGATAACCATTTCGCCTGTCATGATCAGCAGGATCACAATGATGCTGAACGCGAAGAGCAGGGTTATGACGCGAAAAATCGCATCGCCATTCCCTTTTTTTGCATAGGTATCCAAGCGCTCCTCCATTACGTCTCTCATGAGTCCATTGCAGAATATCAGCAGGATGTTACGTCCTTGTTACGGAGACGGAACTATCCGGCAACATTTTCATATCCGTAACAATCCCTAAGTGGCCGGACCAGTTGATATAACTCTTTTGGTTTGGCCACAAGAACCGCGGAAACCAAAAAAAAGCGCGGCCCGGGGGCCGCGCAGGGTGTTGGCGCTACAGGATTGTTACTTGATTGTCGTAATGGTCTTTTCGACCATGTGTACCACGTTCTCGGGCAGCGGAGCGTACAGGAGCGGTGCCGCCAGCTTCTGGCCCTTGTGGAGTTCCCACTTGAGGAAGTCGACCAGTTTCTTGCCTTTTACAGCGTCCTTCTGCTGTTCGTATACCAGAAGCCAGGTGAAGCCGACGATCGGGTAGGCATCCTTGCCGGGCTGGTTGACCAGCGAGATGCGGTAGTCGTGGGGCATGCTCTTGACGGCACCGGCAGCGGCGGCGCTTGTGGATTTGATGGAAGGCTCGACAAAGCTGCCGCTTTTGTTCTGCAGGAAGGCGAAAGGCAGCTTGTTTTCGAAGGCGTAGGCCAGTTCCACATAACCGATGGCGTTTTTGGTGTTCTTAACCTGGCCGGCCACGCCTTCATTCCCCTTGCCACCCAGACCAACCGGCCACTTGACCGAGGCGCCCATGCCGACTTTGTCCTTCCATTCCGGGCTCACGTTGGAGAGGTAATCGGTGAATATGGCGGAGGTGCCGCTGCCGTCGGAGCGGTGCACGACGATGATCGGCTCGTTGGGCAGGGCCACGCCGGGGTTGTCGTCGGAGATGCGCTTGTCGTTCCATTTGGTGATCTTGCCGAGGAAGATGTCGGCCACGTCTTCAGACTTGAGCTTGAGCCCCTTGGCCACGCCGGGGATATTGTAGGTGACCACCACGGCTCCCATTACGGTCGGGATATGGATGAGCTTGCCGGGAGCGGCCTTAAGTTCGGCATCGGTGAGAAACTTGTCGGAGGCGCCGAAATCCACGGTGCCGGCCGTGATCTGCTTGATGCCGCCGCCGGAGCCGATGGACTGGTAGTTGAACTTCACCGAGGGATCGATCTTGGCGTACTCGCTGAACCACTTGGAGTAGAGCGGGTAGGGGAAGGAGGCGCCGGCACCGTTGATGAGCGTTTCGGCCGAGGCTTGTGACGCTGCGGTTACCGCGGCAAGGAGCGCCAGGGTGAGAATGCTTCTGCGGATAGTGGAAAACATCTGAATCCTCCTTTTGGTGTTGTGTTTTATTTACGAAACCCTATGCCGAAAAATCATACCGGAAGATTGTTGCGGATGTGTTACAGGGGGGAAAACAGCGTGAAAAATCGGAAAGGAGGAGATGGTCTGTTTTTGTTTTTTTCGCGGTGGCGCTGAAAGCTCTGAAACGGTTCTCTCACTCGCTCGCCTCACTCGCTCGAGCTCACGGAGGCACGGAGAAAATCTAAAATGAGTTTATAACCCGGAGAAATGAAGAACCTTCCTCCCTCGTTTTTGATCTTCTCCGTGCCTCTGTGAGCTCTGTGAGAGATGGCTTTCGACGGTTCGAGTCACGCGGTCCTGAGCGTAAAGGAGAATACCGACCCCTTGCCCGGTTCGCTCGTTACGGAAATGTCACCGCCGTGGAGTTGGATGATGTGCTTGACAATGGCCAGGCCGAGGCCCGTACCCCCCTGTTCGCGGCTGCGGGCCTCGTCCACCCGGTAAAAGCGCTCGAAGATGCGCGGCATGTCCTTGAAGGGGATGCCCATGCCCGTGTCGGCCACGGAAATCCTCACCATGCCGTCCGCCTCGTCCTTTTGCGCCGTCAGGGTGACCGTGCCTTGTTCCGGAGTGTACTTGATGGCGTTGTCCAGCAGGTTCATCAGCACCTGTTCCAATCTCCCCTGGTCGGCCACGACCCGCGGCAATCCCTGCGGTATGTCGCACACCAGGGAAATCCCTTTCCTGCGGGCATTTTCCCCCAGCAGCATGCAGGTCTTGCCCATGGTGCCGGCCGCATCCAGGGGGTTCAGGTCGAGCGCGGCGTCCTTGGATTCCAGTTTGGAAAGGGTCAGGATGTCGTTGATCAGCGTGGAAAGCCGCTCGGAGTGGCTCAGGATGATCTCCACGAAACGGAGCGCCCGGTCCGGTTCGGCCATCATGGTCCCGTCCAGCAGCGTCTCGGCATATCCCTTGATGACCGATACCGGCGTGCGCAGTTCGTGGGAGACGTTGGCCACGAAATCACGGCGCATGTTCTCGGCCTCTTTCATCCCGCTGATGTCGTGGAACACCGCAACCACCCCCTGCCTGCCGTCACCCAGGCTGAGCGGCGCCCAGTGGGTATGCAGG
Source organism: Desulfuromonadales bacterium (assembly GCA_015688915.1). Classification (GTDB taxonomy): domain Bacteria; phylum Desulfobacterota; class Desulfuromonadia; order Geobacterales; family Pseudopelobacteraceae; genus JACPFJ01. The sequence goes on along the minus strand of JAATGX010000149.1, from coordinate 548 downwards.
GTGGTGTCGCCCGGCTGGATGACGATCTCGCGGACCAGCTTTTCGCCCCGGTGGGCCTGCAGATCGTTAAAGGCGGCCAGCAGGTCGGGATGACGGGAGATCTCGATCAGGTTCTTCCCTTCCACCTCTCCCTCAATGGCGAACAGGCGCCGAAAGGCCGTGTTGACCAGGGTGATCGTGCCGTCGGACGTGGTTACCATCACCCCTTCGCCCATGCTGCGCAGGATCGTGTCCAGTTGCTGCTTCTCGGAGGAGATGCGCTGCACCTGTTCCTCGATCCGGTCCGCCATGTCGTTGAGCACCCCGGCCAGTTTACCGACCTCGTCGCGGGAGGAGACCGTTATGCGGGAACGCGCCGCGCCGCGCCCGATGTGGGCGGCGGCTGCGGCCATGTCGCGCAGGGGGCGCGAGGTCAGGTTGGAGAGGACGTAGCTCAGGAGCAGGGCCGCCAGGATGGTCACGAGCGTTGCCCCCCCCAGCAGCCCGTGGAGGGAGGAGCGGGCGGGGGAAATGTAGGAGAGCGGCAGGGCCAGCCGGACAAAGCCGCC
>JAATGX010000179.1 GCA_015688915.1 Desulfuromonadales bacterium | reverse complement strand
TGGTGGAGATGGACGACATGGGGGTCCATCTGACCCGGCGCGGCCGGCTCCTCTCCAACCAGGTATTCGGCAGGTTTCTGCCGTGAGCGCGTTTCCCGCTGACAAGCCCCCTCCTTTGAAACCATTTCTTCAGTCCCGCAAATAATCCTGCGCCCAGGCGCACATCATCGCAAGGATGGGATAGATGCTTTTCCCTTTTTCAGTGAGCGAATATTCGACCTTTGGCGGCACCTGCGGGTAAACCTCGCGATGCACCAGCCCATCGGCCTCCAGCTCGCGCAGTTGCTGGGTCAGCATCTTGCGGGTGGTGTCGGCGAACTGCCGTTGCAAATCGGAAAAACGCATGGTTTCCCGCGCCAGATGCCAGAGAATGGATGCCTTCCATTTTCCACCGACCACCGCCAGGGTGACGTCGATGCCGCATGTGTACTTTTTTTCCCGGTACAGCAAAGATTCCTCAGATGGCTGATTCGGTTGCATTTTTATTCTCCGTATTCCATAGGTTCCTAATTAGGTACTACGTACCGATAAAGTACGTTATTGACGTTAGCATACCTACGAGTAATGATAGCGCACATGCTCACGAAAGAACAAGTACGTATTTGGGTTGCAATTCAAAAAAACGGAGGAAATCGTATGAAAACAGTGGTGTTCAACGGAAGTCCCAACAAGGAAGGCAATACCTGGCATGCACTGAAAATGGTTACCGCTGAACTGGAAAAGGAGGGGATTGAAACCGAAATCGTGCAGGTCGGCAACAAGACGATCAGAGGCTGTGCCGCCTGCGGCCAGTGCGTGAAGAACAAGAATGAACAGTGTGTGCTGCCGGGCGACGAGGTCAACGAGTGGATCCAGAAGATGAAGCAGGCGGACGGGATCATCCTGGCCACCCCGGTGCATTACGCCGCCGTGGGCGGAACCATGAAATCGTTCCTGGATCGCGCCTTTTACGTGACCAGTGTCAATGACGGCATGCTCCGGCACAAGGTCGGCGCGGCACTGGTTGCGGTGCGGCGCTCCGGCGGCCTGCCGGCGTTCAGTCAACTGAACAACTTTCTGCTCTATTCCGAGATGCTGCTGCCGACGTCCAACTATTGGAACGTGATCCATGGGGCCCGGCCGGGAGAAGTGACCCAGGACACGGAGGGCATGCAGATCATGCGCGTGCTGGGAAAAAACATGGCCTGGCTGATGAAGCTGGTGGAACACGGCAAAGGCACGGTCACGCAGCCGGAGCCGGAGACCAAGACATACCTGAACTTTATTCACTGATACGATCGGTTGACGGATGAAGAGTCCGTCGACGCGATAGGTGATACGGACAGGCTGGCGCACGGTGCATGTATGTTTCGTGCGTCAGCCTGTTTTCCGGTGCGCGACCCAACGAAACCCCTTTGCTGAACAGCCCTTCCAGCGGTGAAGCCCGGTCCTCAATCAGGTCCTTCGTGGGCTCCATCCCATGATTTCCCCTTGCCAACCGGAGCGAAGCACCTATAATGTTGAAATCATGATCCCCGAATCCCTGAGACAGGAACTCCAGCGGCGCGTTGCCGGGGCCGTCACCCCCCGCGAGGCGGCGGTGGACGTAATGAAGGAGTTGCAGCGCCATTACGGCTGGCTGAGCGACGAGGCGGCGGAGGAAGCGGCCGGCCTGCTTGGTCTCTCCCCCCTCCAGGTGGAAGAGCTGGCCACCTTTTACGAGATGATCTACCGCCGTCCGGTGGGGCGGAATGTCATCCACGCCTGTGACTCGATCTCCTGTTGGGCCATGGGCGGGGAAACCCTGCTGCGGCATCTGGAACAACAGCTCGGGATCGAAGCGGGCGGGACCACACGCGACGGCGCCTTCACCCTGCTCCCCTGCCCCTGCCTGGGCAACTGCGGCAACGGACCGACCATCATGATCGGCGACCGGCTCTTTGGCCCGGTTTCGCCGGAACAGGCCGGTATCCTCATACACGAGCTGCAACGGCACGGCGCCGACTGAACCGGCCGTAATTCCGCCTGCAATGAATCGAGACCATGGAACTCGTCCTTTTCAGACATAACCGCCCCGGCCGGATGACCTCCTTCGACGAATACCGCGCTGACGGCGGTTTCAATGCCCTGACCAGGGCGCTGGGAGAGCTGTCGCCCAACGACGTCCAGCAGGCGGTGATCGATTCCGGCCTGCGCGGCAGGGGCGGGGCCGGCTTTCCCACCGGCCGCAAGTGGTCCTTCGTCCCCCGCGACCTGCCCGGACCGCGCTACCTGATCTGCAACTCCGATGAAATGGAACCGGGCACCTACAAGGACCGGGTCCTGTTGGAGCACAATCCTTGGCTGCTGATCGAGGGGATGACGCTCGCCTGCTACGCCCTGGGCGTCAACCACGCCTTCATCTTCATCCGCCGGGGCTATGAGCAGGCCGCCGTGAACCTGCGCCAGGGGATCGCCGAAGCCCGGCGGGCCGGCCTGCTGGGGGAAAACATCCTGAAAAGCGGCTTCAGCCTGGAACTGGACGTGCACCAGTCCGCAGGCCGCTACATCTGCGGCGAGGAGACCGCCCTGATCAACGCCCTGGAGGGAATCCGCGCCAACCCGCGCGCCAAGCCCCCCTTCCCGGCCATCAAGGGGCTGTGGGGCCAGCCCACGGTGGTCAACAACGTGGAGACCCTGTCCAATGTCCCGGCCATCATCGCCAATGGCCCGGCCTGGTGGCAGGGGCTGGCGGCCACGCCCGAGGCGGCCGGCACCAAGTTGTTCTGCATCAGCGGCCATGTGGCGAACCCGGAATGCTTCGAGTTGCCCCTGGGCACCACCCTGGGGGAGATCATCGACGGCCCCTGCGGCGGCATGCGGCCGGGAAGCCGGTTCAAAGCCTGCATTCCGGGCGGGGCATCGACTCCATTTTTCACCCACGAGCATTGGGACGTGGCCATGGACTTCGATCCGGTGGCCAAAGCCGGTTCACGCCTGGGCACGGGCGGGATCATCGTCTTTGACCAGAGCACCTGCATGGTGGCCGTAACCCTCAACCTGATCCGCTTCTTTGCCCGCGAATCCTGCGGCTGGTGCACCCCCTGCCGCGAGGGGCTCCCCTTTGTGCGGCACATCCTGGAAAAGATCGAAAACGGCAGCGGCGAGGCCGGGGATATCGACATCCTGCGGGAGCACGTCCACAAGCTCAACTACGCCTTCTGCGCCCTGGCCCCCGGCGCCATGGGCCCCCTGGAGGGGCTGCTCAGGCTGTTCGAGGACGAGGTGCGGGAGCACATCGCCAAGGGCGCATGCCCATTTACAACCCCAAATTTATGCCAAAACTGATCATCGATGACATAACGGTCGAGGTGCCTGAAGGCACAACCGTGCTGGAGGCGGCCCAGTCGGTGGATATCCCCATTCCGCATTTCTGCTGGCACCCTGCCCTGGGCAAGGCCGGCGCCTGCCGGGTCTGCGCCGTGAAGATGCTGGACGGGCCGGTCAGGGGAATCCAGATGTCCTGCATGCTGCCCGCCCAGGACGGCATGGTGGTATCCACCACCGACCCGGAGGCCATGGCCATGCGCAAAGGGGTGATCGAGTGGCTGATGATCAACCACCCCCACGACTGCCCGGTCTGCGACGAGGGGGGCGAATGCCAGCTCCAGGACTTCACCATCGCCGGCGGCCACGGCATCCGCCGCTACGATGGAAAAAAGCGCACCCACACCAACCAGTACCTGGGCGAGTTCATCGCCCACGAGATGAACCGCTGCATCCAGTGCTACCGCTGTGTCCGCTTTTACCAGGGGTACGCCGGCGGCACCGACTTCGGCGTCATGGGGCGGGCCTCCATGGTCTACTTCGGCCGGCAACAGGAGGGGCCGCTGGACTCCCCCTTTTCCGGCAACTTGGTGGACATCTGCCCCACCGGGGTCTTCACCGACAAGACCGCCCGGTTCCGCGCCCGCTACTGGGACTATGACCTGGCCGCCTCGGTCTGCCCCCATTGCTCGTTGGGGTGTAACATCACCCCGGCGGCCCGCTACCGCGAACTGCTCAAGGTGATCGCCCGCAGGAACGACGCGGTGAACGGCTGGTTCATCTGCGACCGGGGCCGGTTCGCCAACGCCGCCGTCAACGCCCCGGAACGGCCGCGGCAGGCGCTGGTGGACGGGAAGCCGGTCACCGTGAATGAGGCGCTGGATGTCCTGGTGCTGCGGGTCGGCGAGTTCCTGGAACTCCACGGCCCCGCCAGCCTGGCCATTGTGGGTTCGCCCCGCATGTCCCTGGAGGGCAACATCATGGCGGCCCGGCTCTGCAAGCTGCTGGATGCCGGCGCCCTGAGCTACGTCGGCGACGCGGTGCAGGCTGAACGGACCATGGGGGCGGTTTCGCTGCTGGCCTCGGGCAATGCCGCCTCGCTGGCGGATGTGCGCCAGGCAGACCTGATTGTCGTTGCGGGATGCGACCTGCTGGAAGAAGCCCCCATGATGGCCCTGGCCGCACGGCAGGCCCACCGGAACGGGGCGCGGGTGTTTGTGGTGGGGGACGAATGCGCGCTTGACGGGGCCCGGCAGGAATTGTACGAGTCGCAGGCCGTTACCTCCCTGTCGGACATCCCGCTGACGGAAGCCAAGCGTCCGGTGGTGATCTGCGGCACGCACCCCAAGAGGCCGGACACGGCTCCGCTTATGGCCCCCCTTTTTGGCAAAAAGGGACTTCAAACCCCGGTAAAGTTCGCCTTCATCCTGGACGGTCCCAACGCCTTCGGCTGCGCCCTGCTGGGGCGGGAGCACGATGCGGTGCCGCTGTCCCAGGCCTTTGCCGGTGGCGCAATCAAAGGTTTGATCTCCTTCGAGGCCGACCTGCCGGCGGAGCTGACGGCGGGCATTACGGTGCTGGCCGCCACCGACTGGCAGCCGACCGGACTGATGCAGCGGGCAGAGGTCGTGCTGCCGTGCACCGCCTGGGTGGAGCAGGACGGCACCTTCATCAATAACGAGGGGCGTGCCCAACGCTTCAAACAGGTCATGCGACCGGGCCTCCCCATCAAAGGGCTCGACCCGGCCGGGCATCCCCCGCGCATACACCGCAACGACGCTCCGGGGGGCGATGTGGCCCCGTCCGACAGGGTCATCGCGATGCTGATTCAGCGCATCACGGGCGATACCCCGGTTGACGGGCCATTGAGCGGAAGATGGGAAGGATTGAGGAGCCTGGATGCGGATGGAGAAGGGAAGCGATTGACCGACGCGGCATGAATTGCAGTCGTCACATAACCACATTCAAAGATCAGACAAGCGAGGCACGATGAAAACCGCAATACTGATGATGGCCCACGGCAGCCGCATCTCCGAGGCCAATGACGCCGCCCGCCAGGTGGCTGCAATGGTGCGGGAGATGACCGGCTTCGAGATCGTGGAGGTCTCGTTCCGCGAGTTGCATAACCCGAACATCCAGTCGGGGATCGACGCCTGCGTGGCCCGTGGGGCCGATCGCATCCTGCTGATGCCCTATTTTCTCTTCATGGGCGCCCATGTGCAGCACGACCTGCCCGAGGAGATCGAAGAGGCCCGGAAGCGCCATCCCGGCCTGGTGATGGAGATGGGCGCCCACCTGGGCGCGCACCGCAAGCTGGCCGAAATCGAAACGGAGCGGATCAGCGAGGCATTAGACCGGCTGGGATGGCGCTGATGGATTCCCTGGGCATGAAACCGGAAGAGATCGAGGCCGAATCCTTCCGCATCATCGACAGCGAGGCGGGTGAACATGGCTGGCCCGAGGCCGAGTGGCGGGTGGTGCGCCGGGCGGTGCACACCAGCGCCGATTTCGAATATGTCTCGACCATGGTCTTCTCGGAAGGCGCCGTGGAACGCGCCATCACCGCCATCAGGAACGGGGCCGGCATCGTCACCGATACAAACATGGCCCTGTCCGGCATCGGCAAGGCCCGCCTCGCCCCCTTTGGCTGCACGGTTTCCTGCCATGTGGCGGATACGGACGTGGCCGACCAAGCCAAACAGGAGGGCATCACCCGTTCCATCGTCGCCATGCGCAAAGCCAGTGCCGACGCGAACAACCGCATTTTTGTGATCGGCAATGCCCCGACCGCCCTGTTCGAGCTGTTGCGCCTGATCCGGGCCGGCCAGGTCAGGCCGGACCTGATCATCGGCCTGCCGGTCGGTTTCGTGGGCGCCGATGAAAGCAAGAACGCCCTGAGGGCCATGGATGCCCCGGTCCCGTTCATCACCAACAGAGGCCGCAAAGGCGGCTCCAATGTGGCCGCTGCGGTAGTGAACGCCCTGGCGATCCTGGCGGCGCCGGAGTAACGCCCGCCCATGGCCAATATCATCCTTCTGGTACTCTGCCTCCTGGCCGGCGTCGGCCTCAGAAAAAACGGCCGCTTCCCCGCCGCCACCCCGGCGGCGCTGAACGGTTTCGTCATCCACATTTCCCTGCCGGCCCTGGCCATTCTGCACATCCACAACCTCAAGATCGATCCGTCGCTGGCGCTCACCGCGGCCATGGCCTGGCTGCTGTTCGGCTGCGCCTGGGCGCTGTTCGCCGTCACCGGCAGGGCGCTGAAGATGGACCGGCGCAGGATCGGGGCGCTGGTCCTGGTGGCCGGATTGGGCAACACCTCCTTTGTCGGCCTCCCCATGATCGAGGCCTACTACGGCAAGGAACACCTGGGGGCCGGCATCATTGCCGACCAGTTGGGGACATTCATGGTCCTCTCCACCCTGGGCATCCTGGTGGCCACGCTCTATTCCTCCGGCAGCATCTCCCCCCGCCAGATGGCGCGCAAAATCGTCCTCTTCCCCCCCTTCCAGGCCGTGGTGCTGGCACTGCTCCTCAAGCCGGTCGCCTTCCCGGCGTGGACCGTGGCCATCCTCCAGAAACTGGGCGACACGCTTACGCCGCTGGCCCTGTTCTCGGTGGGATTCCAACTTCATTTCAGCGGGCTGAAAGAGGTGTTGAAACCGTTGTCCGCCGGACTGGCCTACAAGCTGTTCCTGGGGCCAGTGCTGATCTACCTGCTGTACGTCACCATCCTGGGGGCCACGGGCACCGTAACGCAGATCACCGTCTTCGAGGCCGCCATGGCGCCCATGATCACCGCCGGCATCATCGCCGTTGATCATAACCTGGACCCGCCGCTGGTAGCCATGCTGGTGGGGGTCGGCATACCGCTCTCCTTTGTGACGCTCTATTTCTGGCACCTGTTCCTGACAGGCATGGCATGAGCAAGCAGCTTCGTTCCGGCTACACCACCGGCGCCTGCGCCGCGGCCGCGGCCAAGGGGGCGGCGCTGATGCTGGCACGGCAGGAAACGGTTGCCGTCGTCACCATCGACCTCCCGGCAGGCGTGTCCGCCACCTTTGAACTGCACGGGCAGCAGTTCACCGCCGGATCGGCGGCATGTTACGTGATCAAGGACGCGGGGGACGACCCGGACGTGACCAACGGCGCCGAGGTGCATGCACGGGTAACCCTTACTCCCCCTCCCTTGACGGGAGGGGGGCAGGGGGTGGGTGAAGCTGCCACGGGCAAATGTAATGGCAACCTCCCCCCCACCCCAGCCCTCCCCCTCCCGGGGGGAGGGAGTCTGTATATTACCGGCGGCACCGGCATCGACAAGGTCACCAAGCCCGGACTGGCGGTGGCTCCGGGCGAATGGGACATCAACCAGGTCCCC
>JAATGX010000261.1 GCA_015688915.1 Desulfuromonadales bacterium | reverse complement strand
TTACCGCTGGTGCAGCAGCACGTCTCCCTTGTGCAGTGGGAATGTTGCATCCTGCCGGTCCAGACGCGTTTCATCGCTGCCCGGCCCGATCACGGTCACCTTCACCCCGGGCAGGCGCACCGGTTCCCCCGGTGTCACCTTGACCATCAGGCGATACCGCTCTTCCACAGGTTCGATCGTCACCGCGACCAGGGCCTTGTAATAGCCGAACGGCTCCAGCGCGGTCCTGATTCCGCCATCCGCCTGTTTGGCGAAACGTTCGAGCCAGAGCCGGTCCACCGTCCCATCGCGTACCAATCCGGCGGGGAGGGCGAGCGACTCCTGCACGTTTTTCAGCGCATCGCCCTCAATGCCGGTAACAACGACCTCGACCGGTTCGGCGGCACGCAGAGGCGCGGCGAGGGAGAGCCAGAGCGCCAGAAACGCAAGAGCGGCATGGATTGTTCGGCCGCGAAATACCATCATCTCCTGCTCTTACCTTGTGTGGTGTGCTTTTAAGGGACTCGGAACTAGGTATATCAGTTAATTCCGAGTCCCTAAACAATTGGACGGAAAAAGCGCCAGGGGCTTGGTTTACGGTACATGAAGCAGCCCCTGGGCAGATGAATGAGGTAATTGTAACACATATCACCTGTCGTGCGAGACAAGGCCTGCGGAGTTTAACATAACCGTCATATGTGGCGGCGGTGGTATGCTGCCAAGGGGCGCTTTCCGAATGCATGACAAACGAGGTATATGCAAATATGCTTAAATCCAACAGGTTAGTAAGTGTCGTCCGTCTTGGCGCCCTTTATGCTTTACCTACCGGTATACAGGTCCCAATCCAAATGGGTTCCGGGGTTCCGGGCATGCCCTTTTGTCATACGATCTGCCGCCGGGAGGCAACGCCATGTCCTTCATAATGTATCTTGTCGGTTTTGCCTTTATCATTGGCGGCATTGCGTGGGCCCTTGTCGTCGCCAAGGTGAGCGCCATCTACGTGATGATCACGGTCGTCATACTCGTGGGCGTCGCCATCCTGACCGGGGTGACGCGCACACGCACCAGGGACTGATGCCGGTCTGTTTTTCCGGCAACCATACCCCGCAATCGTGTCCAACCCTGCTACCGGAGGAGGTATCGCCCATGTTCCACTGGCTCCGCGACCAGCGCCGCGCCGAGGCGCGAAAGCGCCCGTTTCCTCCCGAGTGGGAGGCCTTCGTGCGCTCGAACCTGGCCCACTACGGCGTACTCGACGATGCCGAGCGCGCCGAGCTGCATGCGACAATGCAGGTTTTCCTGGAGGAAAAGGAGTGGGAGGGGTGCGGCGGTCTCGAACTGACCGACGAGATCCGGGTCACCATCGCGGCCCAGGCGTGTCTGCTGCAACTGGGGCTGCCCCATGACTACTATCGCAACGTGGAGTCGATCCTCGTGTACCCCTCCACTGTCGTGCCTCCCGAGCATCGCCCCGGCGTCTTCGAGAGTGTGGCCGGCCCGGTGGAGATCTCCGGGCCGATTCTGGGCCAGGCATTTGTCCAAGGTCCGGTGATCCTCGTGTGGGACGCGGTCCTCCATGGGGCCCGCCACCCCGAACAGGGTCATAACGTGGTCTACCACGAGTTTGCCCACAAACTCGACATGCTCGATGGAGCGGCGGACGGCACCCCGCCCCTGGCCGACCGCGACCGGTTCGCCGAATGGGTGGCCGTCTGCTCCCGCGAATTCCTGCGGCTGCGGGGGCTCACCGATAGGGGGCGCACAACCTTTCTCGACGCCTATGGCGCGACGAACGAGGCCGAGTTCTTCGCTGTGGCCACCGAGGAGTTCTTCGACCGCCCCCTTGCCCTCCGGCAGCACGCCCCCGATCTCTACCGCGTCCTCAGCGCCTATTACAACCAGGACCCGGCAGCGCGCATGAACCATACCCGCCGCGACAAAGAAGAGTGATTGCCGGTGAAAGCCAAAGATGTTGCAACCGCTCCACCGTTCATTGCGAAAAGATCAGTACGCTGTAGGGGCCGATGGAAACCGCTGCGTAAAAGGGGAAACCATCCGTCTCACCCGGTTCGGCGACGACGTCGGCGCTCGGATGACTGTGAAAGTCGTCGCTGTAGCCGCGCCAGTCGCTGTTGAAGCGGAGCTTCCAGGTTCCCGCGGCCGGGAATCCGATGACGTAGCCATCCTGCGGCTCGTGGAGGAAGTTGGCGACAACCACCACGTCGTCCGTGGGCCCCCCCTTGTCCCAACGGTGGAAGGCAATGACCTTGCGTTCCTCGTTCAGGTGATGGACCTGGGTGAACTGCCCGCAGAGGCCGGCCGTGAAGCCGGCGCGGTTGAGCCGCAGCCGGACGAGGTCGCGGTACAGCCGGACGATGCCGTGGAACTCGTCATTTTTGTCCCAATCGACCGGGACCGTGTCGCGGAACCATCCCCCTTCGAGAAATTCCTGTCCCTGAAAGAGCATGGGTATGCCGGGGGCCGTGAAGACCATGGCCGCGGCCAGGGTCGAACGCTTTCGCGCGTACCACCCCTTGGGGTCGTCCGGGCTGATCTCCTGCGGCACGCGTTCCTTTCCGTTCGCCACCTCGTCGTGGGATTCGCTGTAGATGACCCGGTCAAAGGCGTCATCGTTGTAGCGGTAGCAGATGGCGTCGCGGATGGCGACGAGCGAGCGCTGCTCGTCCTGCGGCGTGGTTACCGCCAGGCGGATGGGGTGCACGAACATGGCGTCCCACTGGGAGCCGAATCCGGCTCCCCCGGCGCCCACATCCTTGGTGAGCCAACTGTTGTGCTGAAGATCTTCGGCAATGGTGATCCGGCCGGGGTACGTCCGTGCGACCTGGTCGTTGATCCATTGGAGCAGGCTCCACCCGTCGGGCAGCTCCTGCGTACCGTCGCCGTTGACGGTGCGGATGAATTGGGTGCAGTCGAAGCGGATGCCGTCGACGTGGTATTCCTCGAGCCACATCAGGGCATTGTCCCGCAGGTATTCCCGCACCTCGTCACGCCCGTAATCGGGCCGGGTTTCCCCCCATGGCGTGATGGCCCGGTCGTCGTTGTAGAAATAGATGCCGCCGCGATCGTTTTCGCTCCAGCCGTCGAACTGCCACAGGTCGAGGTCGCTCGGTCCCAGGTGGTTGTACACCACGTCGAGGATCACCGCGATCCCCTCATGGTGGGCGCGCTTGATGAATTGCTTGAACGCCAGAGGGCCTCCATAGGTAAGCTCAACGGAGAAAATATGGGCCGGGTTGTAACCCCACGACCGGTCTCCCGCAAACTCGCCCACCGGCATGATCTGGATCGCGTTGACGCCGAGTTTTTTCAGATGTCCCAGGCGTGCCGCCACCGATGGAAATTTGCCCGGATGGTCCACATCCGCCTGATCGTTGAAGGTGCCGACATGCAGTTCGTAGATGACGAGCTCGTTCCACGGCGCAAGATGAAAGTCGTCCCCGTGCCAGTCAAAGCTTGCGTCATGGACAATGGCATTGCCCACGGAGCTGGTCACCTCGCGGGCATAGGGGTCGATGCGCGTGTACTCGCCGGTTGCCGTGGCCAGATGGAATTTGTACTGATCGCCGCACCGGGCATTCGCCACGTCAGTGTACCAGTAGCCGTTCTCCTCGGCGCTCAGGGGATCTTTGTCTCCATCCCATCCGTTGAACGTTCCGATGACGGATACCCGCTCCGCGTGGGGCGCCCACACGCGGAATGCGACTCCCCCCGGATGGGGAATCGACCCCATCCCCTTGATTGTTGTCGTATCATCCATGGAGATATCCTCCGTTTGTGCACTTCATCTCGTTGTCGAGCCGAAATACTGTTCTTCTTCAGAGGCCTTTTTTTCAATGAAGTTTATCAATTCGGCGTTGAATTTTTCTCTCTCCTCATAAAACAGGGCATGCCCGCTGTTCACAAAGCGAATCAACCGTGCGCCCCGTATGCCGCCCGCCGCCAGGTCTGTCCCGGCCGCCTTTCCTTCAGCATCCGTAGACATCGCTTCAGCGGGCGCCTTCATTGCCTCGGCAAGTTCAAACGGGCAAACCCGGTCATGCAGCCCATGAAAAATGATGGTGGGGACCGTTACCGACAGCATGTCTTCACGCAGGTCCGAATCCCGGAGAGCGGCGAGACAGGCGGCCGT
>JAATGX010000182.1 GCA_015688915.1 Desulfuromonadales bacterium | reverse complement strand
GTGACCGTGAGCTCGGCCCTGAGCGCTGCCAAGGCCAGCACCGCATATTCGTTCGTCGGGTGCAGCGGTTTTCCGGGAACGGTGAATGAGCCGGCCAAGACCATAACGGTGACCCTGCCGTTCGGGACGGACGTAACGGCCCTGACGGCCAAATTCACGACCACCGGGACAATCGTCAAGATAGGCGCAACGGTTCAGACGAGCGAAGCGCCACCGCCGAATAACTTCACTACTCCAAAGGCGTACACGGTTACCGCGGCAGACCTGTCAACGGCGACCTATACCGTAACCGTAACCTTTGCCCCGAACACGGCCAAGGCCATTACCGCATACTCGTTCGTCGGATTCTCCACGTTTCCGGGAACAGTGGATGAAGCGGCCAAGACCATAGCGGTGACCCTGCCGTTCGGGACGGATGTAACGGCCCTGACGGCCAAATTCACGACCACCGGGACAATCGTCAAGATAGGCGCGACGGTTCAGACGAGCGAAGCGCCGCCGCCGAATAACTTCACCACCTCGAAGGCATACACGGTTACCGCGGCAGACCTGTCGACGGCGACTTATACCGTAACCGTAACCTTTGCCCCGGACACGGCCAAGGCCATTACCGCATACTCGTTCGTCGGGTTTGCCACGTTCCCGGGAACGGTGGATGAAGCGGCCAAGACCATAACGGTGAGACTGCCGCTTGGGACGAACGTAACGGCCCTGATAGCCAAATTCACGGCCACCGGGACAATCGTCAAGATAGGCGCGGCGGTTCAGACGAGCGAGGCGCCGCCGCCGAATGATTTCACCACTTCAAAGGCATACACGGTAATCGCGGCAGACCTGTCGACGGCGACCTATACCGTAACTGTAATCGTGACCAACGCGCCAAGCCTTGGAGCGGCCGCGCCGTTCGGAGGTTTTGGCGGCAACGCCACATTGACCAACGACGGGCTTAACACCGTGATCAACGGGGATATCGGGGTCAACGCGTCTTCAACCTCGATTACCGGATTGCACGATTCAGGAGGGAATGTCTATACCATAACGCCGGGTAACAACGGATCGGTGACCGGGCTGATATACACGCTTACCGCCCCGCCGGGCTCTGTCGCGGGCGCGGCCGTAACACAGGCCCGCGCCGACGCATTGGTTGCATTCAACCTCATATCGCCCGCCAACCTTCCGGGAGGCATCGATGTGTCGAGCCTGGCGCAGTGCCCGAGTTGCGGCGGAGCCGGGCAAGGTCCGGGCCAACTGGCGGGGCGCACCCTTCCGCCTGGCGTGTATCTGTCCACGACCGGCACGTACGGCATCGGCATAACAGCCCCGACGGCGGGCAATCTCACGCTGGACGCCCTCGGAGACCCGAACGCCGTGTGGGTGTTCCAGACCGCGGCGGGTACGGGGACGCTCACCGTGGGCCTCACGGGTCCGGCAACCCCGGCAACCCCGATCCAGGTTCTGTTCAAAGACGGCATCGGTGATCCCAAGAACGTGTTCTGGTACGTCCCGGCCGGCGCGACCATCGGCACGGGCTCAACGATGGTGGGGACCCTGCTGGCCGACGCTTCGATCACGATTTCCACCACCGGCGGCGGCCCTCCGCCAAACGCAGTAACCACGACCTTGTACGGCAGGGCGATTTGCCTGACCGCAGGGGTCACCATGACAAACACGGTCATTCACGTGCCGGCGCCGTAAGTCATGGAATGTTCGGTGTGAACGCAGATTCCGTTGCTCAAAGGAGATTGTATTCGCAAAAAGTCTTTTCCCCCTCCCTTGACGGGAGGGGGTCAGGGGGTGGGTGAAGCTGCAGCCGACTGAAATGTTGGCAACTTCCCCCCCACCCTCACCCTCCCCCGCACGGGGGGAGGGGATTATTTGCCGAGGATTTGCGAGACCATCAAAGGAGGTAGTAGATGAGAAAGATATGTTCAGGGATTCCTGTCATGATAAAGATGGTGCCGGTGCTGTTTGTCGCTGTTTTTCTCCTTCCCTTGACCGCTCGTGCGGAGATAAAGGCGGGAAGCGTCGAACTGAGTCCGTTCGTGGGTTACAATGTCTTTGAAAAGAGACAGAACCTGGAAAACGGACCGATATTCGGCGGACGGTTAGGCTATAACTTTACCAGGTATTTAGGTGTTGAAGCCACCGGGGAATTCATCAAAAGCAATGTTGACAACAAAAACAAAACGTTCAGCGAGGAAGGACAGTTCACAAGCCCCACCGATAGCGTGAATATTGTCATGTATCACCTGGATCTCCTCTATCACTTCCTGCCCGAGGGCGATTTCAATCCATTCCTGGTTGCCGGCTACGGCGCCGCCAACTATGACCCGCAGATCAATAACAAGAACATGTCCATTGTCGATTTCGGGGTCGGCGCGAAATACTGGGTGGCGGACAATATCGCGCTCAGACTCGATCTCCGGGACAACATGGTGTGGGACGAGAAGATCCACAATCTTCAGGCAACCGTGGGAGTGGTCTTCAGGTTCGGCGGGGAGGAAAAACCGGCAGCGGCTCTGGTTGCGAAGAATGAAACGGAACCTGGGTCCGAGCCGAAACCACCCGAGAAAGTAGTCATCCTTGCCTCTGAGCCGAAGGTCCAGGAGAAGGTCGTTGCCGTTGCGGCGGAGAAGAAGGCCGAGGTCGTTGTCCTTGCGTTCGAGGACGTACATTTCGATTTCGATCAATCGACCCTTACCCCGGAAGCGAAGACGATCCTGAAAAGGGACATCAAGCATCTGAAAGAAAACCCTCTCGCCAAGATCCGTGTTGCGGGGTACACCTCTGCCTCCGGCACTCCTGACTACAATCAGAAGTTGAGCGAAAGAAGGGCCAAGGCTGTCGAGGAATACCTCATCAGCGAAGGCGTCATCACGCGGGACAGGTTGTCCACAATCGGCTATGGCGAGACACGCCCGGCGGTCCATGAAGCGGCGCCCAAAGAGATTTACTCGGACGCGGCAAAGGCGAACATGCGTGTTCTCTTTGAAATAGTCGTGGAATAGGTAACTATCCGGCATTCGGCACCTCTCAATCCCCTCCCGTCAAGGGAGGGGGGTCTGTTCTCGCCGCTGGCAATGACGGTGCTGAATAGTTACTCCGCCACATATGACGGCTTTGCCCCATACGGTGGCCGCCTTTGACGGCCTTCTCCGCCCCATGCAGCGTTCTCTCAACCGTTATCCTGCACAATCAGCGTGTTATGACAGCAGAATTTACAGGTATTCCTTGGCATGGTAGTTGTAACGGCTTCTGTACGAGCCACTTCCAAGTGCCTCCTTCATGCAATTGCCGGGCGGTTCGCCGCCCGGTTCTTTTTTTTACCGAAACGAGCTATACTGTTCACTGAGCAAGCTCCATGTTTCGTCAAGGGAGGAAAAAATGAAGAAAATGCCTTACGGTCTGATGGTGTTGTTGATGCTGGTCTGCCTGGCGACTTCCGCTCCGGCCCAGGTGAGCATCGGGATCGGGTTGCCCAACGTGAGCATCGGGATCAACCTGCCGGTGTTCCCGGAACTCGTCCCGGTGCCCGGTTACCCGGTCTACTACGCTCCACGGATGGATGCCAACTATTTCTTTTACGACGGCATGTACTGGGTCTACCGAAACGACAACTGGTACGCCAGCTCCTGGTACAACGGCCCCTGGGGGATGGTGAACCCGAATGTCGTGCCGTTGTTCGTCCTGCGTATTCCCGTACGCTACTACCGCAACCCCCCCTCCTATTTTCGCGGGTGGCAGGCGAATGCGCCGCCCCGCTGGGGTCAGCATTGGGGCCGCGAGTGGGAGCAGCAGCGAAGCGGATGGAACCACTGGAAGCGCGGCTCCGCCCCGGCGCCCGCCCCCCTGCCGGTCTACCAGCGCCAGTATTCCGGAGACCGGTATCCCCGGGCGGAGCAGCAGCGTACGCTGCGCGACCAACAGTACCATTACCAGCCGCGTGATAGGATAGTCCGCCAGCAGTTCGGGCAGCAGGCGGGACAAAAAACGCCCGCACCCGCCGCGCGGGGACGGAATGAGGCGTCTCCGGTGAAAGGCCCTCGGCCGCAGGAGGTTCCGCGTCCGGCGCCCCGGCAGAGCGGTCCGGCAGCCCCGCCCGCGCAGCCGCCGCACCAGGGGGGCGCCGTACAGCATGAGCAGCGGGCGCCGGGGATGAGCGGCCCGGAACAAAGACCCCGGGAACGGGGGGCGGCGCCGGAGCCCAATCGTGAACAGGGGCAGGGGAGAGGCGGAGAGCGGGGACGGTAACACCAGGTAGGTAATTCCACTATCGATGTGCGTTCAGGCTGACACCTTACCACCCCTCGCCCCTCCTGAAACAGGAGGGGGATTAGGATTATAAGCTCCCCTCCTTGATAAGGAGGGGTCGGGGGTGGTCGCTTTTATGCATCACCTCGATTGCAACCTGGAATAACCAGGAAAAGCGCCACCGGGAGTATCCGTGCAGACATTGATCGACCTATTCAAAACCTTCGAGGCGCTGGGCGATCAGACCGCCTTTGTGAACCGCACCGGAGTGCGGCGGCTCGCGGTTTCCTACCGGGAGTTCCACGACCTTGGCCTGAAGATGGCAAACCTCCTGGCGCACAACAACGTGGCGCCGGGGGACAGGGTGCTGGTCTGGGGACCGAACTCCTCCTGGTGGGCAGTAGCCTGGTGGGGCATCATCATCCGTGGTGCAATCGCCGTCCCGGTGGACTTCATGTCGGACCTCGCCCGTGCGGAATCCATCCGCAGCCTCGCGGATGCCAAGGTCGTCCTGCAAAGCCGCTTCAAACCCGAGCGGATGGCCATGGCCGGGTCACTGCTGCTGGAAGACCTTCAGTACCTGCTCGAAGATATTCAGCCCATCGGAGAGCTTGCCTCCGTCGTACCCGAAGATACGGCCCAGCTCATCTATACGTCCGGCACTACCGGCAATCCGAAAGGGGTCATCCTCAGCCACAAAAACCTGGTGGCCAACCTGACCCAGATCAACCGGCAGGTGCCGATCATCACCTCCGCGTTCACCTTCCTCTCCCTGCTCCCCCTGTCCCACACGTTCGAGCAGATGGGCGGCTTTTTCACCCCGCTCTACCATGGCGCAACCATCGTCTACCTGCGCACCCTCAAACCATCCGCGATCATGGAAGCCTTGAGCGGGGAGGACATCTACGTCATCATGTCCGTGCCCCGCCTCATGCAACTGCTGAAAACGACCATCGAGCGGGAGGTTGACGAAAAGCACCTTTCCGGTTTGTTCCGGTGGTTGACGCGGTTCGCGGCGCGGCTTCCGAAAGGCCTGCGCAAGGCACTCTTTTTCCCGGTACAGGGCACGTTCGGCCGCAACTTCACCCTGTTCGTCTCAGGCGGCGCCCCCTTGGACCCGGAGGTCTTCACCTTCTGGAGCGGCATGGGATTCACGGTTCTGGAAGGGTATGGACTCACCGAAACCTCGCCCGTGCTCTGCGTCAACACCATGGAGCGCCAGGTGGCCGGTTCGGTCGGCCCGCCCCTGCCGGGGGTTCAGGTGAAGATCGAGGCTAAGGAGGTCCTGGTACGCGGAGACAACGTCTTTTCCGGCTACTACGGGAACGAGCGGGCCAGCGCCGACGCCTTCACCGCGGACGGCTGGTTCCGGACCGGCGATCTGGGTGAGATCGGCCCTGACGGCTGGCTGGTCATCAAGGGGCGGGAAAAGGAGTTGATCGTCACCGGCTCGGGGGTCAATGTCTACCCCGATGAACTGGAGGCGGTGCTGAACAGGATCGCCGGGGTGAAGGAGTCGTGCGTCATCGGCGTCGAACGGGGAGGGGGGGAAGAGGTGCACGCCGTGCTGCTCCCGGACGGAAGCGGCCGGGCCCCGGAAGAGATCATCGCCCAGGCGAACGCCACGCTGGACAGCCTGCACCGGATTACCGGCTACACCGTCTGGAACGAACCGGAATTCCCCAAAACCACGACCCTCAAGATCAAAAAGTTCGCGGTCAGGGAGGAGATTGAAAAGGGGCCGAAGGAAGGCGATGCGGCCGTCAGCCGGGACAGCCTGCTCAACCTGCTGGCCAGGGTGACCGGCACGGCTGCCGCGCAGATCCGCGAGGAATCCCTGCTGGTGGCCGACCTGGGCCTCACCTCCATCGACCGTCTGGAACTGGTCAGTTTCCTGGAACAGGAATACCGCCTGGATATCGAGGACTCTCAGATCGGTCCACAGAGCAGGGTTTCGGACCTGCGCCGGATCATCGCGAAACGGGAAAGACCGACCCACCACGACCACTTCCGGTTCTGGACCAATGCCCGTTTCTTCAGGGGGGTGCGGATGGCCGTGGACGCCCTGTTCCACGGTCCATTGTTCCGCAGTTTCGTCACGCTCGAGGTGCGGGGTGGTGACCATCTGAAAAACCTGGGCGGACCGGTCTTTTTCGTGGCCAACCACCTGAGCTACCTGGACCAGCCGGCCGTCATGTTCGCACTGCCGCCAAAGATCCGCCAGGGCACCGCCACCGCCGCCTGGGAGGAGTTCTTCTTCGGAGAGTACCATGGGTTTGATCGAATTTGGAGGCGTTTGAGCTACGAGTACGCCACCGTGCTGTTCAACCTCTTTCCCCTGCCCCAGTCACAGGGGTTCAGTGGTTCGCTCGCCTACATGGGACGGCTCGTGGATAGCGGCGTCAATATCCTGATCTTTCCCGAGGGGGGGCATTCCCGGGACGGCAGGATGCACCCCTTCCAATTGGGGCTGGGCATCATGGTGAAGGAGTTGGGGATTCCGGTCGTGCCGATAAAAATCAGCGGGACCTACCAGGTCCTTCCCCATGGGGCGAGTTTTCCGAAACCGGGAAAGGTGACGGTAACATTCGGAGAACCGTTGCGGTTTCGCTCTGAGGAGCCGGCGGAGATCGTGGAAACGGCGCGCCGGGCCGTGGAAGGGCTTTGAGCGGAAAATTATGAGGGATGAATTATGAAGGATGAAGGCTAACCTCTAAACACACCAGGCTAATGATTTTAAACTTTCATAATTCAACCTTCATCCTTCAACCTTCATAAGGGGGATACACCGCATGACCGCCGGGCCTATCTCACTCATATACCGCCGCTACGCCCTGGGGCTTCTTCTGGCGGTGAACCTGCTCAACTACATCGACCGCCAGGTGCTCTTCGCGGTATTTCCCCTGATCAAGATCGATCTGCGTCTCACGGATACGGCGCTGGGGTTTCTCGGGAGCGCCTTCATGCTCAGCTACCTGCTCTTCGCCCCGCTCTTCGGCTGGCTCGGCGACCGCTGGAGCCGAACCCGGCTCGCCTCCGGAGGCCTGGTTATCTGGAGTCTGGCCACGGCCCTGTCCGGTTTTGCCGCCGGCTACCGGACCCTGCTGGCCGCCCGGGCCACGGTCGGGGTCGGCGAGGCGAGCTTCGGCACGGTCTCGCCCG